>JAJQAS010000106.1 GCA_021203685.1 Clostridiales bacterium
CCACGCTTGCCACCTCCTCTCTATACCACAAAAGAGAGGAGGTGGCAAGCGTGGATTTTAAAACAGGGGCATATATGAGCGTTGCCGAGATAAGCGAAAAATGCGAACTTCCTAAATATTTCCTTCATGCAGCTATGCGAGAGGGTATCATTAGTTATATCCGCATTTCTCGCAAACGCTTTATTGCTGTTGCTGCGCTTCAAGAACAGATAGAAAACGGCGTTATTCTCACAAAAGAAAACGCTGCGGATATTTCCGATAAAGCGCGGGCACAGCACAACAACAAACTGTTGCGCAAGCAGGGGTTTTCTTACAGGCTGGGGTTGCTGATGAAACAGAATTACACTTGTGTAGCGGATTTAGCCGGGTATCTTGGTGTCAGTAGGTCAACGGCGCAACACTATGTAAGCGGCATTGCAAAACCGGACAAATGCAGAATGAAAGAGATTGCAGACTATTTCAACGTAAGCGAGGAATGGTTGCTCTATGGAGATCGGGAAACTGATCTGTAAAGTTCAAAAGAAAGGAAGTGTTTGTAATGAAGGTCAATAAAGTTGATACGATCTATTACTCTATCAAAAATGCGGCCCATTTGACCGGGCTTAGCGAGTATTATTTGAGGACTATGCTCAAAGCCGGGAATCTCCCCGGCGTGTATAGTGGTCGTAAATTCATGGTTGACGTTCCTGCCCTTTTGGATTCTCTCAAGAATTTAACCTGGGGGAATCAGAATGTCAGAGAATGAGCGGAAAATTATATGTTCTAACGGCTGCTATTGCTATCAAGTAGACAATGAGGGAATTTTATACTATGTGACCCCTACGAAGAACGGAGAGGGTATTGTTTCGGAGGTTATCGCCAATCATGCGCCCATACTGAAAAGGATTCTGATTAAGGATGATGGTTTTACAACCAATGAGCTGATTGAATTTCAGGCACAGCGAAAAGGAAAGTTAGAAAAGGCGGTCAGCCTGGACAAAAGGACCATGATTGGAAATCAACCTCATGTAATGTTTTCTCCTGCTTGCATGATTTATCCTGGAAAGGGGAAGATTGCCCACTATTCCGAATTTCTTCAAATGCAATGCGAGGACAAAGAACCGCTAATGGTCTACACACATACCGGATGGATCACCACAGACGAGGGGAACCAGGTATTTCTAAACGGGGGTTATAGCGTTGACAAAAACGGTCTAAATTCAAACTATAGCGTAGAGTTAGACCCGGATTTACAATCTTTTTGTGTCTATCCTGTGGAGGAAACCCCCGAAACCGCTATGAAAACCGTGTTAGAAAAGCTGTCGGAGGCAATGCCGGATTGGGTATCCGTCCCGATCCTCTCTTATTTCTTCCTCACTCCCCTAAATGAGATGTTGCGGAAAAAGGGAAAAGAACCCTGTTTCACGCTGTATCTGATCGGAGAGACAGGAACCTATAAAAGCAGTATCATAAAGCTGTTTTTGAACTTTTTCGGAAAATTCAACTATTCGGACGCAGCGCCGACCAACTTTGAAAGCAGCGCTAACTCTATCGGCAGAAAATTAGCTGTCAGCGCAGATGTTCCCTTACTCTTGGACGACAGGCGGCCCGTCACAACCGGAAACGACAAAAACAAGTATGAATCCCTCGAAAAATTCGCTTCCTCTGCTATCGGTGACAGGGCTGCAAGAAGCAGATTAAACCCAGACGGAACGGCAAAACAAAGCTATACCGCAAAAAGCAACCTGATTATTACCGCAGAAGAAGCGTTTGAAAATTTGGGGACATCTTCAATAGCGAGAGCCGTTAGTGTCGAGCTTGAAAAAGGTACAATCAGCTTTGAAAAGCTGCAAGATTTGCAGGAATACCCGGAACATTTTAACCTGATTATGCAATTATATTTGCAATGGTTAATCAACCACTGGGACGAAGTGGGGAAAATGGCTGATGAAGTGCTGAAAACCTACCGCAAACTGTTTACTGATCTGGGACACGCGAGACTAGCAACGGCCTTTTCTCAACTGCTGCTTGGGTATCTGGTTTTTCTGTTATTCCTCCAGGAATACCAACAGATTGACGATGAAAAGAGAAAAGCCCTGATTAACAGGGCGAAGGAAATCTTGATAGAGATGTGCGAGAAGCAGAATAAAAAGGTGGAAGCGGACAAACCCACAAAGCTATTCCTCTCTCTGCTGTCTGAATTGCTGGAAACAAAGCGCGTAAGATTGAAGGTTGTTAGAAGCAACAAGGAAGCAGAGGACGAGGCCACGGCTACGGATTGCGAAGTAAAAACCATGATCGGCTATAGGGATGAAAACTATATTTATCTCTTAACCAATGTTGCTTATGCCGAGGTTTGTAAATTTTATGCAGAAACAGGACACACATTCCCTAGCACAAAAGCTAATCTTTGGAAAGCATTAGCCAAAGAAGAAAAGATAGTTCCCACCCTAACCGAAGCCGGGAAATTCGATAGAGCAGCCAAACAACTTACAATTAACGGAAAACAAAAACGTTATATTTGGCTTGTGGCGAGTGCATTAAACGAAAGTGAAAAAGAAGGTGATGAAGATGGCTGATACCTCCAATACCCCGGCCAAACCTGGGAGGCCGAAAGGCTCACTTGACAAGGTTCCCCGGAAGAAACGGGCAGACCAGCAACTGATCGTAAACCCCGGCGATAACGCAAAAATCACGTTGTTCAACATGAAGTTGATGGGGCTGCCTCCGATTGACCGAGGGGACCGGGAACAGGTAGAAAACCGGATTATTGAGTATTTTGAAATGTGTATAGATGAGGATATGAAACCGGGAACGGCTGGCCTCTGTCTGTCGCTGGGTATTACCCGGCAAGCCTGGCAAATGTGGGGGAGTGGGAAGCACAGGCCCGGCTATGAGGATTTGGTAGAAAAATCAAGGCTTGTGATGGAATCCATCATGGAATGTTATATGTTGAACGGGAAAATAAACCCTGTGACGGGCATTTTCTTGATGAAATCTAGCTTTCCTGGTTATCGTGACCAAAGCGAAGTTATAATTACTTCCCCAACACGTCCATTAGGCGAGGTGCAGGATTTAGACGCACTGGCGAAAAAGTACCTGGACAATGCTTATATTGCCGATGAGGACGAAACAAGGGTTGAATCTGACCCGAAATAAGGTAATCTCTGGCCTCTTGCCCCAACAAGAGAACCAGTAGACATAAATTATTATTTATCCATAAGGAGGATACCAACATGAATGAATTTGCTAAGATGATGCGCCGGGTGCGGCTCTATAGCTCCGCTATCAAGGAGAACTATAACCGCGAGGAAACGGAGGCAAAGAAACGGGAGAAAATGAAGGGAAGCGCCCAGTATGATGAGGAAATGGCGACCATTCGTGAAAACGTTGAGAAAAACCGTGTGAGGCTGTTTAAGGAAGCGCGGGACGATTTGCAGAAAATCCTTGACGAAATGAGGGCGAACGTTGAGGCGCGGGTTACAAAGGCCCCTTCTACTGACATGGTGAACGCCCTGAATCTGCTGGGTATGCTGGACAGCGTTTCCCCTGGTCAGCTGCGGGCGTTTGGCAACCAGATGGCAAGTTGTCCCCTGGCCCTGGAGGTTCTCCAGCAGATCGCCCACCGTCATAATATGGCCGTTTATGTTACCGATCCTGATGAGATGTTTCACGCTATTGACGTGTTGGAAGGCAACCTTGCTAGTTACCTCCAAAGTTATAACGGAGACGTTGACCACCTTTCCGCTGTGGCTAAGAACCTGTATCAGTATTTCCAGCCGAATGACGCTTATGTGGATATGGCAAAATCCATTGATAGCGTGAATGATGCCTTCTGGAAGAATATCATTTGTTTCGGTTCCCCGGATATGCTGGAATCCCCGGACAGCTATAAAACCGAGACTGTGGAAGTCAAACTGTTCTTTGAGGACGTGGACGGCCTGATGAAGTATATCAACAAGCAGACCGAAAACATGGAGGGCGCAGAGCGGGAGGACAAGGTGATGGAAATTCTGCGTAACTGCCCCAATGACTACGGCACTGCATACCGCTATTATATTGCCACGGGCGGCAAGGGTAAAAGCCTGATGAACCGACAGTATTCGTAAGGAATCAAGCCTGATCTAACCATTCTAACCGCTTTCTAACCGTTCTATCCATCCATGCGGGGGCTGGCATTGGTGCGCTAATGTCAGCCCTGTTCTAATTGAACCAGGGAATTTATCACGGGGTTTTAGAATCTTCTTCTGCGTTGTCCCTCTCCATCGTTTCATCTATGGCGCGGGCTATAAAGCTGTTCACGCTCTCCCCTCGCTTTTTGGCGTGGGCTTGAACCTGTTCCTTTTTGCCTTTTGGTTTCAGAATCAGGGAGACGCGATCATATTTTTCTTTTACATATTCATTGGCATATTCTTGATGCTTTTTTGAGACTGACATATTTTCAAACCCTCCATTTGAGTAAATGGGTAAACTGCACAAAACATTTGCGTAAATGTCGTATGATTTGCTAATAGCGCATTTGCGTAAATGGTGCTATACTTTCCATAGTGTATCAGTGTTGCAGTGTTGCAGTGTTGCAGTTGTACAACACAGAAACCGGGGTTTCAGCTTGTACGGTATAAAACCTCAATTTAAGTATACTTAGATTTCAGGTTAATTGTCAAGTTGTACCCATGAGAAAAAGAAAGGGGGTGTTCACAGTATATCACAGGGTAATGATCTCCATTTCAACGGAGGTCAAGAACGAGATCGAAGCGATTAAACGGAACAGCTTTTATGACAAGCCTTATTCGGAACTGTATAGGCAACTGATTCAATTAGGGCTTGTTGCGTTCCATGAAAGCAATCCTTCCGGTTCGCCGGAGTGTGAGAACAAACCTTAACCCGCCTTTGCCTATGGCGCACAAACAGAACAGGAAGCAAACAGCAATGAATGTCAAAACATTTGCAAGTATGGTGAAATCTGCGAATGAGGACAGACCGGTTATTAAGCTGGTAGGAGATGCACAAACACAGTATGAAGTGATTGCTACTTATGACAGCGAAAACCCTTATCATGTAGCTGCGTATGGTGATTGGTGCATTGACAAGGTTGTAGCCGCCTATCAAAACGCCTTTGAAGTCCTGATTAAAATAGAATCCATTCGCACCGTTATAAAGGAACCCTGACACATAAGAAAAGCCTCTCATATCCCCGCCGACCAAAGCAAGATACAAGAGGCTAAACCATCCCTATCCATGTAATAAGTTCTGAAACCATCACAACAGGGGAGGACTATATTATTTTATCGCAATTCTCCCCGCACGTCAAGAAAGGATTTGATTCATGTTTATCATTGAGATGTGCGACACAGCCCGCACGATCAAAGCCGGGCTAAATGCCATTCAATCCATTCAACTGGCAATGGTAGAGGGCGGCGTAGACCCCGCAAATTGGGCGGATGGCCTGCTTTTCGTTACCTCCAAATTGCAGGACGAGGCCGACAAGCTGGAGCAGTTGATTGACGATGAGGAAAAGCGGCGCAACACGGAGGGGAGGGGAGAACCGTGAAAGAATCGTTTATTGTTCGTAATGAGATTGAACAGCAGACCGCGACACTCACAGACGCGCAAATGGGGCAACTGTTCCGGGCTATGCTCCAGTTTAACCGGGATATAGAGCCGGTTTTGCCTGATCCGCTGGTTTCTCTGGCCTTTTCCTTCGTGCGTGACAGCATGGAACGAGACCGGCGCAAGTATGAGGCCACTTGCGAAAAGCGCAAAATCGCCGGAGCGAAGGGCGGACGGCCTAAAAAGCAAAAGGTTTCTTCTGAACCTGCTTTTTTTAACCCGGAAAGCAAAAGGTTTTCCGAAAACCCTGATAGTGTCCCTGAACCTGATCCTGAACCTGTTCCTGAAAGTGTCCCTGTCTCTGTCATAGACAGTCAGGACGGGCAGACCGTTGAGCGTGACCGTTGCGAAAAAGATTTTGTTGATGTTCTCAATTATGCCCAAAATGCGGGTTATTCCTTCACCAGCAAGCAGAAAAGGCAGTTGAAACAATGGTGTGTTTTCTTCCCCTTTGAGGTTGTGATAATGGACTTTGACCGCTCCACGTTCTACAACGGCAAATCTGTGACCTATGTTTACAGGATTTTGCAGGAATGGAAAGATAAGGGTTTGAAAGACGTTGACGCAGTAACGGACTATGTGGAGGCGCGGGAAGGGGGCGGGGAGGTATGAACGGCGTAATGTATCGCTTGATTTGTGGCGGCGTGTTGGTCGGTTCGTGCGCTGTTGTCTGCTGGAAATGGGACGCTATCACGGCACTATCCGCAAACTATTACAATTCGCTGTCGGTCATCTTTTTGGGCGTATTTGTTGCGTCCCTGTTGGGTGTCATCCTGCCTGTACGATGGGCGGAGCCGTTACAATGCGTTGTTTTAATCCTGTGTGGGATGTGCGCGACAACAACGGTTTTGGGAATAACTCCTTAATAATTTCCGTTTTCTGGCGGTCAATCGCCATGTTTTAGCCGGTCAATATCCATATATTAGCGGTTAAAACCCGCTGACCGGCGCTCAAAATGCGGTGTCCGGGCGGTCAAAAGCCATTGACCAAAGGGAAAGATTGACCGAAATTGACCGCCGAACCAAGCCAAAAATAACATACGTCCCCCCTGATTGGGCCTTTTTCATAGGTTCAACAGCGGGGGAGGGGAGGTTTATATTATGTTTGACAAGCGAAACATTTTTGATTCTATTCTTTCCGTGTTTGCCCTGTCTGCTGGGGCTGTTGCCCTGGCCCTTCATTCTGGCCCTGTGGTTGTCCTCTGTGGCGTTATCCTGCTGGCTATAGGTGGTCTGGGGCTTGCGTTTGGTAACTGGTAATGGATGCGTTGCAAGAGCGCATAGACACGTTAGGCAACAAGATAGAGGACGCATTGCCGGAGATCGTTCCCGCTGTTCCCGTGTTTGCCCTTTTCATTTTGGGCGAGCGGGGGGCGGCCTCCTGGGGCTATGCCTTATGTCTCGTCTGTTTGCTGATCCTGGTTCTGATCTATAATCCGTTTTGCGTCCTAAACGGGTTTATGGCTCCCAAGTCAAGGCAGTTCCTTTCCCTGGGTGTCTCCATTGGTGTGTTGGCCGTTATATTTCCCTGGTTGTCTGCTTATGCTAGGGCTTGCCTGTTGCTGTTGGCGGCTGGTTTGTCCGCTCTCTCCATTTGGAAGCGTAAAAGTTGGTTGTATACCTGGCAAGTCCAGCAGTCGGCAGAGGTTGATTCGGTTCTTTCTCACCTGTCGCATGGCGGCGATTGGGACGCCGGAAAAGCGTGGGACAAATACGGATGCAGAGAGACAAGAGCGCTGCTTCACCAGGCGTTAGGGGTTGAGTGTCCCGAAAATCTTGTAAACAGTCCTTACAGGGCGGTCTATTACCTGGCCTTTCTGCATGGCCGCAAAAAGAGCAGGACACAGATAAAGAAGCTAAAGGCCAAAGTAGCGAAGCAAGAGGATGTCATAGCGGCGCAAAAAAAGGAATTGTATACCATTGAAAATCAGGACGTTAAAATTTTGGAGTTGCAACAGGAAAACGGACAGCTTGAATACAAAATTCAAAACCTGATGAGGGAAAACGCAGCCTTGAAGAACCAAAACGCAAAGTTAGACAACCATTTACAGCAGATCAAGCCGCCCATTGAAGAAAGAGACAGCGCTATTTTGAGGTATATCGAAGCAGGTCATAGCTATGCGGAAGCGGGTACAAAGTTCGGTTTGTCAAAATCCGGCGCTATCGCTGCGGCGAAACGAGCAAAAGGAGGATAACATGAAGGAATCACCAGAATTTAACTTTGAAGAAGAACAGCGGGTTGTGTGTTCCATCCTTGCCAAAAAGGTGAAAGAGTATTATCGAGACCCGGAACATCAGCGTCAATTTGAAGAATGGTATCAGCAGAAGTACGGCAAGCCTTATGAGGGCAAGAGGGCAGATTCATAAAGGGGGTGGTTCTATGTCCAAAACCTTACGCCCACGCAAAAACGGATCACGAGTGTATGAAATTCGGGTTTCTCGTGGGCGTGATCCGTTGACTGGTAAGCAATTAACCCCTTATAGTATGACATGGCAAGTCCCCGACAATTATTCAGCGAAAAGAGCCGAACGAGAGGCCGCAAAGATAGAGGGAGAATTTATAGCAAAGTGTAAAGCCGGATTGATTTTGACCAAAAAGGAAGAAGCACAACACAGGAAAGAAGCAGCGGAACAGGCCGAAAAGGAACGCTTAGAGCAGGAAAGCAAGCCAACCTTTGAGCAGTATAAAGAGCTGTCCCTTCAACGGCTTGAAAATGAAGGGTACGCAACGGGGACGATAAACACCTATAATACAGCCCTTAAACGCGCAAGTAATGTGTTTGGTGGTCTGAAAATGTATGACATTTCCAGCAACATGATTCGACAGTATGTCATGGATATGCAGGGAACCCGTCAATATAAGTATTCGACTGTAACCCGGCATTTCGCCACCTTAAAACTCCTGTTCAATATGGCGGTAGATGATAAGGTGATCGAAACCTCCCCTATGGACGATCTGAAACCTCCCCGCAAGCCAAAGAGCGAAAAAGCCGCTAAGAGCGGGGAGACAAAAGCCTATAGTGAGGAAGAAGTGCGGCGTATTTTAGAAAGCGCGGAAAATGAGCCTTTGAAGTGGAGAACACTTATTTATTTCATGTTAGATACAGGGTGCAGGCGTGGAGAGGTTGCCGGGTCGAAATGGGAACACATTGATCTAACCACAGGTGAGGTCACAGTATGCAATAATTTACAGTATAGCCCTGACAAGGGAGTGTTTGACACTACTCCTAAGAATGGAATTACCAGGAAGATTTTCCTCAATGAAGAAGCCCTTCACAAGATGAGGGAATGGTTCCAGGCCCAACGGCTCCACTATTTCAAGAAGGGTATCCCCCAACCGGAATATTGTTTTGACAACAACAGAGGGGGCGCTATGTGTCCGCTTTATATCACGAACTATTTTCGCAGGTTCGGAAAACAATACAATATTCCTGACTTTCATCCTCACAAGCTGCGCCACACAATGGCCACAATCAGCATTGCAAACGGCGCTGATATTGTTAGCGTTAGTAAGAAATTAGGCCATTCCAATGTGTCCATTACCTTAAATGTCTACAGCCATGCCAACGAAGAAGCACAGAGACGGGCGAACGATGTTTTAGCGGGTGCTATTTATAATGAGAAAGGGCAAAAGGAAGCGTAAGGCCGGAAAGGTTGATACAAATATAGGATATGGCCGGAAAAGTACATAGATCATTCTCTAGCTGCCCCCTTAAATGGGGGGCAGCTTTTTTAGTTTCTGGTAGGAAATAGAAAGAACAGCGCCAAAACGGAACCCAGAAAATGGTTTACACTGTAAAAAGGCCAAAAACAAGCCAAAATTGAGCCGAAAAAAGCCATGAAAAGCCAAACAAATGGCTTACTTGCGTTTTGCTGTAATATCGTATATAATAGCGTCAGTTATCGTAACTTTTGGAAAAAAGGGAAAAAGCCAAAAAAGCCACAATATAGGGATAGGACATACAGAGAAATAGAGTTAAGCAAGCGCCCACTCTGCAAGGCGCTATTCAGATTAGGAATCCCCGGAACAAACCAGCTCCCCGATTTATAAGGCCGCTCCACTTCTCCAGCCAAAACAAAGAGGGTTTTCCACAGAAACGGCGTTAAAATTTTGGAGCTGTTGGGTTTTTGTTGGGTTTCTAAAATGGCTTACAACATTTTAAGCAGAAAAGAGGCTGATTTCAGCAAAAAACAGAGAAAACAGGCAACTTGTTATTCTTAGCTTACAAACAAAAACAAAATGATAGATTTGCCGTTTTTTTGCGCCAAATCCCAGCGGAAAGGAAGTTTTTTTATGGCAGACAACCGATTGGACCGCCTGGCGGCGGCCATGCTCGCCTATTATGGCGGCGATCCCCTGCGCATCCAGCATTTTTTGAAAGTCCACGCCTTCAGCCGCCTCATCGGCCGGGCGGAAGGCATGGACGCTGACGCGATCTTCACCCTGGAGGCCGCCGCCTACGTCCACGACATCGGCATCAAGCCTGCCGAGACCCGGTACGGCAGTTCCGCCGGGCCGTATCAGGAGGCCCTCGGCCCCGCCGAAGCGGAGCGGATGCTGGGGGAGCTGGGCTTCGAGGAACCGGTCATCCGCCGGGTATGCTACCTGGTGGGCCACCACCACACCTATACCAACATCGACGGGCTGGACTATCAGATCCTGGTGGAGGCGGATTTTCTGGTGAACCTGTTCGAGGACAACGCCACCAAAGCCGCCGCGGAGACGGCTTACACGAAAGTTTTCCGCACCGAGACCGGAAGGACCTTCTGCCGGGAGATGTTTGGGCTGTAAAGGGAAACAACGCTTCCTACAAGTCGGCTCTGTTTTCACGGCTGCGGCACAGTTTTCAGCTGATTGTCGCTGCTTACACTCACGTTCCGTAGGGGCGGCCCTTGTGTCAAGAGACACATGGGTAACACCTGTGAAGAGACATG
>JAJQAS010000008.1:0-5947 GCA_021203685.1 Clostridiales bacterium
CGGTGGCGAAGGGCCCGGCGGGGGCGCCGATCTCAACCGGGGTCAGGATGGGGGTGTCCACTTCCAGGAAACCCCGCTGATCCAGAAAAGACCGCAGCTGGCGCAAAATCAGACTGCGCTTAACGAAGGTGTCCTTCACGTCCGGGTTGACAATTAAATCCACATAGCGCTGGCGATAACGGGTCTCCCGGTCGGTCAGGCCGTGGAACTTCTCCGGCAGGGGATTCAGGCTCTTGGCCAGCAGTGTGACCCCTTCGGCCCGGACAGAAATTTGGCCTTTTTCCGTCTTAAAGACCTGGCCTGTCACGCCGACGATGTCACCGATGTCGCACTTTTTGAACCAGGCGTAGGTCTCCTCTCCCACCAGGTCCCGGCGGACATAGAGCTGTACCCGGCCAGTGTCGTCCTGCAAATCGCAAAAGGATACCTTGCCCATGCCCCGCTTGCTCATCAGGCGGCCCGCCACGGAGACGATGCTGCCTTCCAGCAGGTCATAGTGTTCGTTGATGGCCTCGGCGTGGGTGTCCACGTCGTATTTTGTCACCTGGAAAGGGTCGTGCCCGGCCTCCTGGAGGGCGGTCAGTTTGTCGCGGCGAATTTGGAGGATCTCCGACAGGCTCTTTTCCGATTCCGGCTGAAACTTTCTTCCCATACCTTCGCCCTCAGTTCACCGTGATAGCGAGTACCTTGTACTCCACGTCGCCCTCCGGCGCCTCGACAATGGCCGTGTCGCCCACGGCCTTGCCCAGCAGTGCCTTGCCGAAGGGAGACTCCTCGGAGATGCGCCCGTTCATGGGGTCGGCCTCCTGGGAACCGACCACCCGGTACTCCAGCTCTTCCTCAAATTCCACGTCGTAAACCTTGACCGTGCAGCCAATGCCCACCACGTCGTTGCCCGCGGCGGTCTCGTCGATCAGCTCGTAGTTGTCCAGAATGGCCTGTACCTCGGCCTCCCGGGAGTAGAGCTTACCCTGCTGATCCTTGGCCTCGTCGTACTCGCTGTTTTCGGACAGGTCGCCAAAGGAGCGGGCTTCCTTGATCATGTCCGCCACTTCTTTTTCACGGACGCCCTTCATCCATGCCATTTCGTCCTGCAATTCCTTCAGGCGCGCGGGGGTCAGCTTCACGGGATTTGCCATAATAAAAAACACCTTTCTTCCATAGAGAGTGAAAAAATCATAAGAAAACCGCAGTTCTGCCTATCACAAAACTGCACCGGTTTTCTCTGTGGAGGGTGAACTTCACATAAGTTGATACTATAAGTAGTATATGCAATTTTTCCGGGCTGTCAAGCGTTTTCCGGGCTTTTTTGTGGAGTGGCAGCCCGTCAGCCCAGCAAATACCGCTCGATGGCCTGGCTGACGCCGCTGTGGTCGCAGTCGTCCACCACCACCTGACAGGCCGCCTTGACCGGTTCGGCGGCATTGCCCACCGCCACAGGCAGACCGGCTTTTTTCAGGATGGGCAGGTCGTTGAAGCTGTCGCCCACCACAATGGTCTCCTCCAGCGGCAGCCCCAGATGGCGGCAAAGGACCTCCAGCCCTACGCCCTTGTCCACTCCATGGGCAGAAATTTCCAGCGAAGTTTCCTCCGCCAGAGCGGTGGTAAGGGGCAGCCCCTCCACAGCCAGCAGGGTATCCGCCCGGTCCTCCGGGGAGGTGTGGTAGAGGCAGATCTTCTCAAACGTCCACTCTTGCGCCTGGCAGTACCAGTAAATGTCGTTGGTGGAGCGGCAGTTCTGCTGAAAATGGTTCTGGTAGTGGGCCATTTTGTAATGCGCCAGGTTGTTCAGGTGCCGAATGTCCATCACCGCCTCGTTGCGAACCAGAATTTGGGGCATAATATCCCGGCCTTTGGTGTAGTCCAGGATGGTTTTTGCCGCCTGGGGGTCGATGAGCTGGAGGTGGATCGCCCGCTCTTCCGCCCGGTCGTAGACGCAGGCGCCGCTCTCACAGAGGACGTAGCGCATTTTCGGGAAAAGGGCCAGGAACGGCTCCAGCTCACCGATGCACCGCCCGGTGGAGAACACAACCTGCTTGCCCGCCTCCAATGCGCGGGTGATGGCAGTGGCGTCCGCCGGGGAAATTTCCTTCCGGCTGTTCAAAAGCGTGCCGTCCATATCGGCGGCCAAAAGCTGATAAGGCATGGATATCCCTGCTTTCTTCGTTTTTGTTTGAGTAGGGGAGAGGGGCGGCGAAGTGCTGCCGTCAGCTACATGCGGCCTCCAGCACTGCCGCAGCTATGGACCCCGCGACGCTGGAGCCCCAGCCGCCGTTTTCCACCAACACCACAAAGGCGTAGGGGTAGTCCTCATCGTCGATAAAGCCCACGAACCAGGCGTGAGGGGAACCGGAGCCAACTTCGGCTGTGCCGGACTTGGCGCAGACCGCCAGGTCGCCAAACTGGGACTGCCCGTAGTGGTCGACCACGTTGTTGCGCATCATTTCCTTTAACTGGTCGCAGGTGGAGGAGGCCCAGCCGATGGAGGTGGTCTCTGTGGCCTCGGTAGTGGTCAGTCCCATACTTCCCGTCACCGAAAGCAGCAGCCGGGGCACCGCGGCCTCTCCGCCGGAGGCGATGCAGCCCATCAGGGTCAGCATGGCGCAGGGGTTTACCAGGTCATTATATTGCCCCACGCCGGACCAGCCCTCGTCCACTGCGGAAACGGTGGTGGAAAAGCTGCCGGCGGCGGTGGGGATACCGGAAACACTGAGACTGCTGAGCAGTCCCGCCTCCTCGGCGTATTTTTGCAGCGTCTCGCCGCCGATCTCGTTGGCGAGGGTTGCGAAAGCCCCGTTGCAGCTGTTGGCAAGGGCGGTCCCGAAGTCCACCGTGCCGTGGGTGCTGGGGCAGGTGACGGTGCTGCCGTCGTCGTACTCCAGCGAACCGTCGCAGGTGTAGGTAAAGCTGTCCAGATCGTCCAGCGTCTCAATGGCCGCCGCGCTGGTCACCAGCTTGAAGGTGGAGCCTGGGGTGTAGGTGCTGGAGAGGAACCGGTTGAGATAGGCCCCGTCATAGTTCTCGTCCCCAGCGTTGATAGCGGCAATTTCATCCTCGTCGTCGGGGTCGAAGGCAGGGGCGGAGAGCATACACAGCAGGTCGCCGGTTTTGTAGTTGTACAGGGCCACCACGCCCTTTCGCCCGTCCATGGCCTCGTAAGCTACCTTGTTCAGCTGGGCGTCCAGCGTCAGGTTGACCTGGTTGCCGGTGCCGTTGGTGCCGAAAATCAGGCTGAACCCCACCAGCTCGTCCGCAAAGATGGTCTTTGCCCCCACGGAGATGCTGCCGTTTCGGTCGCCCACGGCGTGGACGGTGGAGGTGCGAATTTCATCGTCGTCGTTGTAGGCGTCGTTTTCGCAGTCGTAGAGAATGACGCCGTTCCGGTCCGCGATGGCCCCGGAGGAAATGCTTCCGTTGCTGTAGACATGGCGGTTGGCGGAGTAGGAGGCCCAGGACGCGCCGTTGAGGACGTAGAACACCAGCAGGACGACCATCCCCAAAATCAGCGCCAGGATAAAGAACAGCACAAACAGAGTGCGGGTTTTCAGCTGTTTCATGGCTTGTCCTCCCATTCATCGTCCTTGAGGAAGTAGGAACGCCAATCGTCCGCGTCGGAAGTGTTTTCGCCCGTCTCGGCGGAGAAGTCGATGTCCGGGAAATCCTCACTGTTATCTTCCGGCGTCGGCGTGGAAGGCTGCGGCGCAGACCCGGTCGAGGCAGGCCGGTCAACGCGGGTCGGCTCATCATCTGCCGGGTCTGGCCGACGGATGACCGTTTCCGTGCGGTCATTTTCCTCGCCGTCGTCTGCGTTCAGCGGCCTGCCCCACCGGAAGAAGCCCGTAGCGGCCCGCCAGCTGTCCGGCTCGTCCTCCGGGTCGTTCTTCTTCCGCCGCTTGGGCAGGCGGACAGCCAACCCGGCGTTCTGCCTGGCATCCGAGGCTTTGATGAAGGCCAACAGCGCCCAGCAGGACATCATGGAGCTGCCGCCCACGGAGACGAAGGGCAGGGTCACGCCGGTCAGGGGGAGCAGGTCGGTGGAGCCGAACACGTTGAGCATGGTCTGCACCACAAAGATCATGGCGGCGGAGCAGGCAGTGATGACATAAAAGCTGCTGCGGGCGATGCTGGCCTCCCGCACGGCGAAAATCGCCAGCAGCGCGATGACCGCCACCGCAGCCACCGCCAAAATCAGCCCCAGTTCCTCCGCCAGCACACCAAATACTAAATCTGTGTTGGCCGCGCCGATGTTTTTCAGCCAGCCGTCTCCCACGCCCTGGCCAAACAGCCCGCCGCTGGCCATGGCGGACATGGTGCGGGTCTGCTGGTAGCCCAGGTTGGAGGGGTCCTCCCAGACGTGACGGTAAACGGCGAACCGGGCAAAAATATAGGATTTGTATTGCAAAACGAGATACCCGCCGGAGATGGCCGCAGCCAGCAGGAACAGCACCGAGGCCAGGTCGCCGCTGCGCAGGAAGGTGATGGCCAGCAGCGCCACAAAGAAAATCAGGGCGGTGCCAAAGTCGCTCATCAGGCCCAGGCACCCCACGCAAAACAAGGAATATCCCAAGGTGTAGAGCAGGTTTTTCTTGTTGAACATCCGGTCCAGGGTGGTGGCCCCCACCAGGATAAAGACGATTTTGACGAACTCCGAGGGCTGGAAGGAGATCGGCCCAATGGAGAGCCAGTTTTTCGCGCCAAAGAGCCGTTCCCCCAGCAGCAGGTTAAAGGTCAGCAGCGCCATGGAAGCCACCGCCAGGGGCCAGCGGATTTTGGTGACGAACTCCAGGTCCCGCAGGCAGATGGACAGGGCCAAAAACAGCGCCAGCCCCAGCGCCACGCAGAGAGTCTGCTTTTTCAGCCCACTGGGGGAGGAGGACGCTGTCACCGTCAGGCAGAGGGTGGTCAGAAAAAAAGCCAGCGTTTCAATTTCAAAGCCCGTCCGCCGAAACACCCGGTAAATGAGGTAAACCACCCACATCATCCCGCACAGCGCGCCGAAACAGCCCGCCACAGAGGTCTGGTATTCCGCGTCCACGGCGTTCCATAGTTGAAAGCACAGCATCCCCTGGAACAGGCTCAGCAGGAGCAGCGTGACACCGGGAGAGAAGGCTTTGCCGGGCTTGGAGCGGCGCTGGGCCTGCTGCCGCTCCTCCTCGGCGGTGGAGGGCAGAAAACAGGCGTCCACCCCGCCAAAGCTGATGATGTCCCGGGCCTTGAGGGCGGCGGTCTCAAACACAGTGGTCCCGTTCAGCGTGACGCCGTTTTTGCTGTTCAGGGCGTAGAGCAGCCAGTTGCCCTTGCTGTCCCGCATCAGGGCGGCGTGGTTCCGGGAGACCGTGCCGTAAGATAAGATCACATCGCACCGGCGGGAGCGCCCAACCAGGTTCTCCCAGTGGTTCAGGGGCAGACGGGTGCCGTCTGTCAGCACCAGACTGCCCCAGGTCTCCTGCTCCATGCGGCCCTGGAACAGGCTCCTGCCGCAGCGCACCACCACCAGCACCCCCAGAAAGGGCAGAACATAGTGGAACAGCCCGCCAAACAGAGAGGTCAGCAGGCTCATCAGCGCCTCGTTGCCGGTCAGGGAGGCGAAGAGAGAGGCGAAGCCCCTGCCAATGGTCTGCAAGCCCTGTAAAATTGTCTGAAATACATCTGCAACGCGCATAAGGCCCTCCGTAAAGCGTGGGGACAGACAAAGATTGTATAAAAACGGACCTCCATAAAAGGTCCGTTTTGGGATCGTTACACCTTAGTATTGCTCCATAAACTCCTCGTACAGGTCTACCACATCCTCGGTTTTGCCGATCATTTTGATGTCCCCGTCGTGGAGCCAGATGACCTTCTCGCAGATCTCCTGAATGGTGGAAGTGTTGTGGGAGACGATGATGACGGTGTGGTTTTTCTCCGCGATCAGCTCCTTCATCTTGTTGAAGCTCTTCTTTTTGAAGTG
>JAJQAS010000008.1:6047-10517 GCA_021203685.1 Clostridiales bacterium
GGTTTTTCTCCGCGATCAGCTCCTTCATCTTGTTGAAGCTCTTCTTTTTGAAGTGGCTGTCGCCCACGCTTAGGACCTCGTCCACCAGGATGATGTCGGTCTTGAGGATGGCGGTGATGGCAAAGCCCAGCTTGGACTGCATACCGCTGGAATAGGTCTGGACTGGCTTGTCGATGAAGCTGCCCAGCTCGGAAAACTCGATAATCTCGTCGATCTGCTGGTCGATGCGCTGCTTGGAAAAGCCCATCAGCATACCGGAGAGGTAGATGTTTTCCCGGCCTGGGAGCTGCTTCTGGAAGCCGATGCCCAGAGCCAGCAGAGAGACCGTGTGGCCGTGGAGGTCCACCACGCCCCGGTCCGCCTCGAAGATACCGGCCAGCACCCGCAGCAGGGTGGACTTGCCGGAGCCGTTGCGGCCGATCAGCCCCACGATCTCGCCCCTGGCCACCTCGAAGGAGATGCCGTGGAGGGCCTCAAAGTGCTCGATGCGGCCGGATTTTTTGGTGTTGTCTGCCGCCTTGGCGGCTTTGCGCTTGCTGACGGGGACGATGCTCCGGTAGCTCAGGTACACATCGTCGACGGTGATGGCGGGAACGGGGCCATCGGTCTGCGCGGCGGAGACATGGGGGGAAGATTTGAACAGTTTCATAAAACAGCAGCTCTTTCACGGCGCTCGAAAACGGGCGCAATCACAGATTGAAGTCACTATACCACATAGCAACAAAAAATGCAACCAAAAATGAAGGCCGGGGGCTGCCGGGGTAGAGAAATACCGTGGGGCTGCGTTTTCCCGAAAAACAGGGGCGTTTTTCGGGAGAAACTATCGGTTTTTGCCAGCAACAGATTGTAGACTTTCCCGACAGGATATGCTATAATAACGCAGTACAATCAAAAATGGGTGTTCTCGCCTTTGGGCGGGGAAGCCTGTTTTGTGCGCGGAGAAAAACCTCCGTGCCCGTACCCGTACAGTCCCGAAAGAAAGAGAAAAGCACAACAATGCCCCGCGCCGCTGCACGACCGAAAGGAGAAAAGAAAGATGGTTTACATTCTGCTTGGCAATGGATTTGAAACGATTGAGGCCCTGGCCCCCTGCGATGTCATGCGCAGGGCAGGGATCGAAGTGGCCATGGTGTCGCTGACGGACAGCCTGGAGGTGGTCTCCGGGCAAGGCGTCAAAGTCATGGCCGATATCACACTGGATCAGGTGGACCCCGGCAAGCTGGAGCTGCTCATGCTGCCCGGCGGCCTGGGCGGCGTGGAGGCCATTTTGAACTCCATGCCCGCCATGGTGCTCATCCAGCGGGCGGCCGAGCGCGGGAAATGGGTCTGCGCCATCTGCGCGGCGCCGACCATCCTGGCCCAGCTGGGCCTGCTGGACCGGCGGAACGCCGTGGTCTACCCCGGCATGGAAGACCAGATGTTCTCCGCAGTGGTGCTGAAAGGGGAGCAGGTGGTCACCGATGGCCGGTTCATCACCGGCGAGGCCGCCGGCAGCTGCATCGACTTTGGTCTGCGGCTGGTGGAGGTCCTCAAGGGAACGGAAACCATGGAACAGGTCCGGGAAGGCATCCACTACCACGGCTGAACGGCCAGAGGATAGCGGCAGCAGGCACAGCGGATAGGAGGCGGCTATGTCCAACGAGGAAAAAAACTGGAGCGGGGAGGAACAGACCCCTGAACAGCAGCCCGGCACAGCGGAAAACCAACCCGAAGAGAATGCGGAGCCTGGGCACTCCGGCAGCTGGGACAGCTTTGACTGGACAGAGGGCTTTTGCTCCTGGGAACTGGAGCCTCAGGCAGACGGCGAGACACCGCCGCCGCCCGGTGGCGCTGCCCCGGAGCCGCCTCCACCGCCTGAGCCGTCTCAGCCATCCAAAAAGCGCCAGCCCAGGACCCTGCCGGAATCCATCCTGGCTGCCTTGCTTTATGTGTTTGGGGTTCTGGTCATCTCCTTTCTGCTGGCCACAGTGGGCTGGCGGTGGGCCAACGACCTGCTGGCCCTGGACAAGACGGAGAAAACAGTCTCCTTCACCGTTTCGGAGGGGGATACCATTGCTGACGTAGCGGACAACCTGAAGGAAGAAGGGCTGATCGAGTACAAATACCTCTTTAAGATTTTCGCCGCCGTCACCAACAAGGCCAGCAAGATCACCACCGGCACCTATGAACTGAATACGGAGATGGACTATTCCGCGCTGCTGAACAACATCAGCTCCACCTCGGTCTACCGGGAGACGGTCACCGTCACCATCCCGGAGGGCTACACGGTGGAAGAGGCGTTCCAGCTGCTGGAAGACAGCGGCGTCTGCTCGGTGGAGGATCTGACTGACTCTGCGGAGAACGACAGCTTTGGCTACTCCTTCCTGGAGGATGTGGACCGCACCGGTACAGCGCTGCTGGAGGGGTATCTTTTCCCCGATACCTATGAGTTTTATAAGGGTGCAGAGGCCAAAACCGTCATTTCCCGGCTGCTTTCCAACTTTGCCGACCAGATGAGTGAGATTCTCAGCGAGGAGACCCTCTCCTATGACCTGGACGACATTATTATCATCGCCTCCATCATTGAGAAGGAGACCACCGGCGGCAGCGACGACCGCAGCACCATCGCCTCTGTCATTTACAACCGGCTGGAAAACCCGGACTATGACGGCATTGACGGCTATCTCCAGATGGACTCCACTGTGCAGTATCTGCTGGAGGAGCGCAAGGAGCACCTGACTGACGAAGACCTGGCCATTGACAGCCCCTACAACACTTACCTGTACGCGGGTCTGCCGGAAGGCCCCATCTGCAACCCTGGCATGGATTCCATTGAGGCGGCGCTGAACCCCAGCGACACGGAGTATTATTACTTCATGCTGGGCGACGACGGGGAAAACCACTTCTTCACCGAGAGCAGCAGCTTCAACACCTTCAAGGCCGCCCAGACCGGCGAAACGGAGGACGACACCGACAATGGGGAGTAAACTGGAGCTGCTGGCCCCCGCCGGGGACATGGAACGGCTGAACATGGCCGTGGCCTACGGGGCCGACGCCGTCTACCTGGCGGGGACTGACTTCGGGATGCGGGCCTACGCGGGCAACTTCTCCCGGGAGGAGCTGTACCAGGCGGTGCGGCTGTGCAGGGCCCACGGGGTCAAGACCCACGTCACCATCAACACCATGCCCCGGGGCGACGAGATCGCCCGGCTCCCCGCCTGGCTGGAGACGCTGGACGACGCCGGGGTGGATGCGGTCATCGTGGCTGATCTGGGGGCCTTCCGCCTGGCCCAGAAGTACGCCCCCCATGTGCAGAAGCACATCTCCACCCAGGCCAGCGTGTCCAACGCCGTCACCGCCGCCGCCTGGTACGAACTGGGGGCCAGCCGGGTCATTCTGGCCCGGGAGTGTTCTCTGGACGAAATTCGGGAAATTCGCGCCAAAACGCCCAAAGAGCTGGAGCTGGAAGCCTTCGGCCATGGGGCCATGTGCGTGTCCTATTCGGGCCGCTGCCTGCTGAGCAATTACATGACCGGCAGGGGAGAGCGGGACTCCAGCCGGGGAGCCTGCGCCCAGCCCTGCCGCTACCAGTACACGCTGATGGAGGAAAAGCGCCCCGGTGAGTATTTCCCCGTCTACGAGGACGAAAAGGGCAGCTACATCCTCTCTTCCCGGGATATGTGCATGATAGACCATGTGCCGGAGTTGCTGGAGGTGGGGCTGGACTCTCTCAAAATCGAGGGCCGGGCCAAAAGCGCCTACTACGCCGCCCTGGTCACCGGGGCCTACCGCCACGCCATCGACGCGGCGGAGGCGGGACAGCCCCTGCCCCAGGTCTGGCGGGACGAAGTGGAAAAGGTCAGCCATCGGCCTTATTCCACTGGGTTCTACTTCGGCGACCCCGGCCAGTATTACGAGGACGCCCGGTATATCCGCCAGTGGCAGATCACCGGCATCGTCCAGTCCTGTGACAGCGCGGGCAACGCCCTGGTCAGCCTGCGCAACAAGTTCCGGGCGGGCGATGCCTTGGAGCTGGTGGGGCCGGACTTGGCCCCAGTGGCCTTCGAGGCCCCCATGATGGAGGACATGGACGGCTTCCCGCTGGTGGAGCCGAAAAAGCCACAGATGCTGTTTCGGATGCGTCTCCCCGTGCAGGCCCCGCCCCTGAGCATCCTGCGCCATCAGGCGGAGGGGTTGTAAATTTCACCAATTCTTCCATTGAGAGAAGACTGCTTGACAAAAATTTAACAAAAAATTTGTTTTTGCCCCCGTGCGCCCCTTTACTTTTGCGCGCGGGGGTGCTATTCTATCGGTTGATGGACTGTATTCGGAGCAAACCGAAACGGTAACCATGACAAACCACGCAATCTCACATCCTTTTGATCGGCTGGTATCCCTGTTTTTTCGGGAACTGGACTGAGCGCCGCCTTTTTCACATCAGAAAGAGGTGACAGCATGAAAATTGGATTCATTGGAGCAGGCAAGGTGGGC
>JAJQAS010000159.1 GCA_021203685.1 Clostridiales bacterium
CCTATAAAAGGGCATACACAAACCTATTTGTCCTTGACATGGGGTACACTTTAACATTGCTTTTTCCTTTTCATTTTCATTGTGAAAAGGGGGGGCTTTGCTATGTGTATACTCTACCATAAAAACGCACAGGTTTCAACCGATTCTTTTGTGAATTTTTCGTGATAACGGGCGGCTCAGTCGAAGGCAAAGGCCAGATACCCGGCTGGCTCTCCTTGCCAGCCCCCGCCGGGGCCGAGGGATTTTGCCACGGCGAAGCCCTTTGCCTCGCTCTCCGGTCCCGCCGGGGCGCGCACCACGGCCCGGTTCAGGCCGCAGCGGGTCAGCAGGGCGTTGACCGCCGCCTGGGGGCGGTCTGTCAACAGCTCTTTACAGAACAGGGTTTCCCCGTCGGTCTCCACGGCGGCGAGGCCGCCTTCCCACAGAAAGAAGTCTCCCCCCGTCCGGCGGCACAGGGAACGCTGGTAGTCCAGCACCTCCGGGGGATAGGCCATGTGGGGCATCCCAGACAGCAGCGCCTCCCGCCGGGCGGCGTAAGCCGCCCCGTCACAGGGGACGGGGGTGCAGTCCGCCGACCCGGTTTGGGTGAAAACCTGCTCCCGGTGAAAAAACGTCGTCCGATAGCCCAGCGTCTCGTAAAAATCGAACAGGCTGGCCTCGCCGGGCACCATCACGGCCAGCTGGCAGCCCTCCTGGGCGGCCTGCTCCTCCGCCCAGGCCAGCAGGTGGCGGCCATAGCCCAGGCTCCGGGCCTCCGGCGCGGTGCAAAAGGCGTAGATATAGCAGGCGGGGCGTTCCTCCCCCTCCCCCGTCACCAGGACGTTGGGGAAGGTCAGCAGCATGGAGCAGATTTTGCCCCCGTCCTCCAGCACCAGCGCCCGTTCCGGGCGGTAATAGGCGGAAAAGTAATGGGCGATATAGTCATCGGTGTCTCCGAAACAAATCTTCCACAGCCGGGCCAGCTGGGGGGCCTCCTCCTGGCGGGAGGGGCGGCACAGGGCGGTCACAGGGTCTCCCCCGGTTTCAGACAGGCCAGATGCTTTTCCACCATCAGGTCCGGGCGGTAAGAGAGTTTTGCCTTCCGCAGCCCCGGCTCTCCCATGTCGTCCTCCCGGTTCAGGTAGACGATCTCCGGGTGGAGGACCCGGATCCACCGGGCAAATTCCCGGTTGATCATGGCGTAGGCCCCCTGCACGTCGGCGTAGGACTTTTCAAAAATCACGTCGTAGGTGTCCCCGCCGATGCTGCGCCCCATGGTGAAGGCCAGGGGTTTGTCCTCTCCGTAGAGGAGCAGCCCTTCCAGCTCCAGCTCCTCATAGTGCTGGATGCACAGGCGCAGGGCGTTCTCTCCCTCCTGCTCGTTCCAGTCGTCCGACCCGGCCTCGGCCTGGGCCTGCTCCCAGTCCTGGGCCAGGGCCACGCACTGGTTCAGGTTTTCCGGAGTGATCACCGCCACCCGCCAGTCCGGGTAGTTCTCCTCAAAGCGGTGGATGTGGTTGCGCTTGGCGTGGAGCTTTTTCCCTGCCAGGTCGGCCAGCTTGTCCACCGTGTAACAGTAGTCCGCCGCGTTGCGGTAGTTGGTAAAGGTGAATTTCCCGGGAAACAGGGCCTCCAGTTCTTCGGTCTGTTCCTCGGTGAGGCCCAGCAGCCGGAAGGGGCGGCCCCGTTCCTCCGCGTCCCGGGCCAGGGTGTGGAGCAGTTGCTTCCGGTCGCCGGAACCGGCGGACCAGCCGTAGGCCCCTTCGTTTGTGCCCACGTGGACCACCACAAAGCCGTCCACCAGGGCCACCGTCTCGTGAAACGCCTCCGCCCAGGCCATCAGGTTGGGGAAGGTGTATTCGCAGCTGCGGAAGCCGGAGGCGCGGAAGATGGGGTCGATCCATGTTTTGTCCGCCATTTGCGGACGTTTGAAGTCTATCATACGATCCTCATTTCTGTTCAGTCCCTTTCCAAATGGTTCAGCGTGGAAAGGGCTGTTAAGCAGTATAACACATTCCGTCAAATGACGGCAATGCTCCAGGGCCATTTTTCAAAAACTTTACCCCGAAATCGATTCGGCGGCACTGGCAAAAATGCCGAAAACGGCGGTATAAAAACTGATAAAATTGTAAAAACAACAAATCATTGCAATTTCTCAAAAAAATGCGTGTTTTTGTGTGCAAAATCCAATTTCGTTTGCTATAATAGAAAACACTGGGGGAAACCGCTTGCGCGCGCCCCGGCGGGGCCGCAACGAGATGGTTCCCTAAAAAACAAAACCATGATGAAAGGGGAGAAAGGGCCATGACAGCTTCCAGCGCGGTGATTTTTGTGCTGAGAGAGGCAGCCCATTCCTCCTGTGAACCGTTCCTGTTGCAGAAGCTTCTGTTTTCTCCTGCCGCCAGCTGGCTCGCCATGGGCCTGGAGCGGCAGGGGGTGGAACGGTTTTTTGTCGTTGCCGAGGACGACCTGACCGATGTCACCGCCGGGTGCTTCCCCGCCGGGACGGAGGTGGTCTCCTGCGCCGACCCGGCGCTGGACGAAAAGCTGAAAGGCTTCGCCGCCGGGTGCGAGGGCAAAGTTATCACAATTACCCAGCCGGTGTGGCTGTCCTGCTCCGCCTGTCAGGAGCTGGTGGAGGAGGAGTTCCTCACCCCCGCCGGGGACACAATGGGCGTTTACCGGGTGGAGGCCGCCGACCTGGCCGAGGGTGGCATGGAAGCCCTGAATTACGGTGACTACTACTCCCCCCTGAACGACCCGGAGGTCCAGCTGCTGCCCCTGACCGGCCCGAAGGAGCTGTTTCAGGCCAGAGAGCTGGGGCTGGCGGACAACCTGTACCGCCTGCTGGACGAGGGCGTGGACATCATCGACCCCAACACCACCTATGTGGAGGCGGGCGCTCAGGTGGCCCCCGGCAGCGTCCTCATGCCCAACACCATCCTGATGGGATGGGTGAAAACCGGGGAGGGCTGCGTTCTCGGCCCCAACAGTGTGCTCACCGACTGCACGCTGGGCAGAGGCTGCGTGGTCAACGCCTCTCAGGTGTCCTCCGTCCGCCTGGCGGACGGCACAAAAGTCGGCCCGTTCCAAACGGTAAAAGGATAACCACAATTTCAAAATAAAAAAACGCGCTGTATCTGTTACCCATTTAACAGCGGTCGTAACCCGCGCTTTTGTCTCTCATTCATTCGCAAATTCCTGAAAAAAAAGAGACTTGAACCCAGGAGAGGAATGATTTTGTTATGAAAGACCTCAAGATTTTCAGCGGCAGCTCCAACCCCACCCTGACCAGGGCCATCTGCAAAAAAATCGGCGTCCCGATGGGCAACTCCGAGTGCGGCGCGTTCTCCGATGGGGAGAGTTTCGCCTCTATCTACGAGACCGTCCGGGGCAGCGATGTGTACGTTGTCCAGTCCACCTGCGCCACCGGCAAGCCGGGCCAGAAGGACTACCGCAGCGTCAACGACTACCTGATGGAAATGCTCATCATGCTGGACGCGCTGAAGCGGGCCTCCGCCGGGCGCATCACCGCCGTCCTCCCCTACTTTGGCTACGCCCGGCAGGACCGCAAGACCAAGCCCAGAGACCCCATCTCCGCCCGGCTGGTGTCCGACCTGCTGACCAAGGCGGGGGCAGATCATGTGCTGACGATGGACATCCACTGTCTCCAGATCCAGGGCTTTTTCGACATCCCCATGGACAACCTCCAGGGCGGCTCCCTGTTCGTGGACTACTTCAAAAAGAAGTTCGCCGACAGCTATGACAACACCATGGTGGTCTCCCCCGACGTGGGCTCCGTGGCCCGGGTGCGGAACTTTGCCCAGCAGATGAATATGCCCATGGCCATCGTGGACAAGCGCCGCCAAAAGGCCAACTCCTCCGAGGTCATGAACATCATCGGCGACGTGCGGGACAAAAACGTCATCCTGCTGGACGACATGGTGGACACCGCCGGTTCCCTCTGCGGCGCGGCTAAGGCGCTGATGACCATCGGCGGGGCCAAAAGCGTCACCGCCTGCGCCAGCCACGGCGTCCTCTCCGGCCCGGCGATGGAGCGCATCGACCACTCCGCCCTGGACGAGCTGGTGCTGCTGGACACCATCCCCGCCCCCAAGGTGTGCAGTGATAAGATCCACTACCTGACCGTGGCGCCCATGTTTGCTGAGGCCATCTCCCGGATGTTCAACGACGCCTCCATGAACGCCATCTATAGCTGATAAGCTGTTAGCCATTAGCTGTTAGTCAGGTGCTGTCAACCAAAAGTATAGAGCTTGAAGGGCAGCGCCACCAAGCGAAAAGCCAGGAGCTAAGCGCGATAAAGCTGAGCAAAAGAGATGCCTGGTTGTATTTTTATAGCGCCTTTAGGGGTCATCGTCCGCCGATGACCCCTTTGGGGCGTTTGTGCGTTTCCATTCCGATTGATTGACCGCCCGTTTCGGGCAGGAGGCTAACGATGTTCCTTTTCAAAAACCGGCAGGGGCCGGTGGAGTGGCTGGTGGTGTTCCTGGGCAACCCCGGCCCCAAGTATGACAACACCCGGCACAACGCCGGGTTCCGGGCGGCGGCGGCCCTGGAGCAAAAGACCGGCCAGCGCATCAACCGTTCCAAGTTTCGCGCCCTGGTGGGGGATTTTACCTGCGGCGGGGTGCGTATCCTGGCCATGAAGCCCCAGACCTATATGAACCTCTCCGGCGAGGCCGTGGAGGAGGCCGCTCACTTCTATAAGATCCAGCCGGACCACATTCTGGTGGTCTGCGACGACGTTTCCCTCCCCACCGGGACCCTGCGCCTGCGGAAAAAAGGCAGCGCCGGGGGGCATAACGGTCTCAAGTCCATCATAGAGGAATTGGGGACGGACCAGTTCCCCCGCATCAAGATGGGCGTGGGGCAGAAGCCCCACCCGGACTATGACCTGGCTGCCTGGGTGCTGGGCAAGTTCTCCCCGGAGGATGCCAAATTGATGGACAACGCCGCCCAGCGGGCGGCGGACGCGGTGGAGATGGTGCTGGAGCAGGGCTTTGAGAAGGCCCAGAACCAGTACAGTAAGTGAAAACATCTGGTTGTCTCTTTTGCTCAGACCCATTTTAGTGAATAGTGGCTAGTTTTCTACAAAAAACTGCCGTTTTGCAACTGACCACCCCTCTTGCCTCCCCTGAAAGGGGAGGAGGGCCGCCGCCTTTAGGCGGTGGCGGAGGGGTTTCTAGTATGTGGCAGAGCAAAGAAAGGATAACAAAAAACGATTCCGCGCAAACGCTCCCTCCCATGGGGCCGCACCATCCTCCAACCGACAAAAAACCACAACTTTTTTATGATTTTGAGGTTCCGCTATGAAACCACTGACAACCGTACTGCAATCGCTCCCGGAGTTCCGGGAGCTGACCGCCCAGCTGGACGCGGGCCGCAGCCCTGTGGCCGTGGCCGGTCTGACCACGGTTCACCGGGCGCATCTGGCCGCTGCCCTGCGGGAGACCACGGGGCGGCCTGTTGTGCTGCTCTGCCCGGACGAGCAGGAGGGAAAAAAGCTGCAAAGCGACCTGGCGTTTTTCACCGGGGAACCGGTGGAGCTGCTGGTGGGGCGGGAATTTGTGTTCCACAACGCCACTGTCTCCCGCCAGTGGGAGCACCAGCGGCTGCGGCTGCTGCGGGGGCTGCAAACCGGGCGGGCGCCGCTGCTGGTGGCCACGGTGGAGGGCCTGTTCCAGCGCACCATGCCCCCCGCCACGCTGGAAAAAGCGGCGCTGACCCTGCGGCCCGGCGAACTTTATGAGACGGACGACCTGACCCGGCGGCTGGCCGCCGGAGGGTACACCCGCTGTATGCAGGTGGAGGGTCCGGGGCAGTTCGCCCTCCGGGGCGATCTGTTGGACGTGTTCTCACCGGCGGCGGAGGCCCCCGTCCGGGTGGAGTTTTGGGACAACGAGGTGGACACCGTCTACTCCTTCGACCCCCTGACCCAGCGGCGCACCGAGCGGCTGGAACAGGCGGAGCTGCTCCCCGCGGCGGAGACGCTGCCCCAGTTGGCCCCCGGTGGGGTGCTGGGGCTGGTGGAAGCCATCGAGCGGCGGAAAATCGCGGTGGAGAAGGCGTCTAAGTCCAAAAAACGGGGGGACGGTACCGACTACGCCACCCTGCTGAACACCCTGGAGGAGGACAGCCGCCGTCTGGCGGATGGCACCGCCTTCCCGGCGTCTGACCGGTATATAGACCTGATTTACCCGGACTTCGCCTGTGGCGGCGATTACATTCCCGCCGACGCCTGCGTCCTCTGGGCGGAGAGCAGCCGGTGCGTGGAGGCGGCCAACCACGCCCTTTGGCGGCTCACCGAGGACATGGACGCGCTTTCCTCTTCCGGGGTGCTGTGGGCGGCGCAGGCCCGCTACACGGCCACGGTGGAGGAAATGGGGAGGCACCTGGGCCGGGAGTTCCCCTGTGTGTACCTGGACTCCTTCCAGACCTCTGTGCGGCCCTATGACCCCCGTGTGCTGCTGACGCTGAACTGTAAGCAGCTGCCCAGCTTTGGTTCCAGCCTGGAGACCGCTGCCTCCGACCTGGAGCACTACCAGCACCGGAATTACGCCTGCGTGGTGCTGTGTCAGAGCCAGGGCCAGGCCAAGAACCTGGCTGACCTGCTGCGGGAGCGGGACGTAAAGGTGCAGCTGGATTTGGACCTGAAGCAGCTGCCCCAGCCGGGCCAGACGGTGTTGGCGGTGGGGGGCGTGTCCTCCGGGTTTGAATACCCCGGCTTCGCCCTCATCACCGAAGGCTCCGCCGCCCCGGCCCAGAAGCGGCGGGGCAAGAGCAGCAAAACCGCCACCAACCGGCAGAAGCTGCAATCCTTTACCGACCTGGTCCCCGGCGACCTGGTGGTCCACGAAAAGCATGGCATCGCCCGCTTTGTGGAGATGACCAAGATGAAGGTGGACGGGGTGGAGAAGGACTACGTCAAGCTCTCCTACGCCGGGGGCGACAGCCTCTATGTCCCGGCCACCCAACTGGACATGGTCAGCAAATACATCGGCAGCGGCGAGGGGGAGGACGGCAAGCCTACCGTCCGTCTCTCCAAACTGGGGGGCGCCGACTGGACCCGGGCCAAGTCCAGGGCGAAAAAGGCCACCCAGGAATTGGCGAAAGACCTCATTCAGCTCTACGCCGCCCGTCAGCGGCAGCCGGGCTACGCCTTCCACCCGGACGACCCCTGGCAGCAGGAGTTCGAGGACAAGTTTGAATACCAGGAGACGGAGGACCAGCTGCGCTGCGTGGCAGAGGTCAAGGCGGACATGGAAAAGCCCATCCCCATGGACCGGCTGCTCTGCGGCGACGTGGGCTACGGCAAGACCGAGGTGGCCCTCCGGGCGGTGATGAAGTGCGTGCTGGAGGGCAAGCAGGCGGCCATTCTGGTGCCCACCACGGTGCTGGCAAACCAGCACTACCAAACCGCCCTGCGGCGGTTTGAGGGCTTCCCGGTGCGCATCGCTCTCATCAGCCGGTTCCAGACCGGCAAGGCCGCCAAAGACATCCTGCGGGACACGGCCAACGGCCTCATCGACGTGCTCATCGGCACCCACCGGCTGCTGGCAAAGGGTTTGCAATTCAAAAACCTGGGCCTGCTGGTGGTGGACGAGGAACAGCGCTTCGGCGTTGGACAGAAGGAAAAGCTCAAGGAGCGGTTCCAGCAGGTGGACGTGCTGACCCTCTCCGCCACCCCCATCCCCCGGACGCTGAACATGGCCCTCTCCGGCATCCGGGATATGTCCACCCTGGAGGAGCCGCCCCAGGACCGCCAGCCGGTGCAGACCTATGTGCTGGAGCACGACTGGGGAGTGGTGCTGGACGCCATCCGCCGGGAGGTGGGCCGGGGCGGCCAGGTCTACTACCTCCACAACCGGGTGGAGACCATCAACCGCACCGTCGCCACCCTGCGGGAGCTGCTGGACGACGAAAATATCAATCTGGGGGTGGCCCACGGCCGGATGACCCAGGAGGAAATTTCCGACGTGATGGACCAGGTGATCGGCGGCGAGGTGCAGGTGCTGGTCTGCACCACCATCATCGAGACCGGCATCGACATCCCCAACGTGAACACCCTCATCATCGAGGACGCGGATAAAATGGGCCTGGCCCAGCTCCACCAGATTCGGGGCCGGGTGGGCCGATCCAGCCGCCGGGCCTACGCCTATCTCACCTACCGCCACGGAAAAATTCTCTCTGACGTGGCCGCCAAACGGCTGGCCGCCGTGCGGGAGTTCGCCGAGTTCGGCGCGGGGTACAAGATCGCCATGCGGGACTTGGAAATTCGCGGGGCGGGCAACCTGCTGGGCGCCCAGCAGTCGGGCAACCTGGTGAACGTGGGCTATGACCTCTACCTGAAACTGCTGGAGGAGGCGGTACTGGAGGAGCGGGGCGAGAAGCCCGTCCGCACCGAGGAGGTCACCGCCGACCTGTCCCTCCCCGCCAGCATCCCCGACTGGTACGTCCCCGCCGCAGAGCAGCGGATGGACCTGTACCGCCGCATCGCCCGGGTCCGGGAGGACCGGGACGCCACCGACATGATCGACGAGTTGGTGGACCGCTACGGCGACGTGCCTGCCCAGGTGGAGAACCTGGTGAACGTGGCGCTGCTGCGCAGCGCCGCCGCCAACTGCGGCGTCACCGATATCGCCCAAAAGGGAAACAACATCAACTTTGGCCTGCGGGAGTTCGACCTGAAACGGGTCTCCCGGCTGTGTACCGTGCCGGAGCTGAAAGGCCGGGTGCTGGTCTCCCCCGGCGACCGGCCCAACGTGGCCCTGCGGCTGAAGCCCGGCGACCAGCCGCTGAAATGGGCCAGACGACTGGTGGAAATTTATACCGAGTGCTGAAAAAGAGAAGCCCCCGAACGGATTTGGGTTCCGTTCGGGGGCGCTTTTTATGGGGTGGTTCAGACTATTTTACTTTCACCTTTTTGGTAGAGCTGTAGAAGGAGTGATAACTTGTGCCGTTGACCTTACAGTAGGAGCGTATCCGCACATAGTAGGTTTTGCCGCTTTTCAGGCCGGAGATCACCTTTTTCTTTTTGGTGGTACCAACTACGGTGATCGTCTTGGCGTTGGAGAAATCCGAGCTGGTGCTGTACTGGATCTGGTACCCCCGGACGGTCTTCAGAGACGTCCAGGTGACGGTGATCTTCTTGGAGGAGCTGGACTTGACCTTGAGGTTGGATACCTTTTTGGGGACGATCTGAAAGGTCTTCGTTATCGTGCCCGTGTAATTGCCCTTGCCCTTGATGGTGATGGTGGCGGTGCCGACCTTTTTGTTGTTGGAATAGCTGACAGTGTAGTCGGTATTCTTGGTCAGGGTGGTGCCGCTATATTTCACCTTGGGGGTAGGCTTGATGTTCTTGGCGGTGTAGGTATAGCGGGCGTTGACGGAGGAGACGGTGGCGTTGGAGAGCTTCCGGGCGGTGACCTTGAAGCTGTAGTCCAAAAGGGTATAGCTCGTCCCGTTCACCGTGGCCTTGATGACGTAGGTATAGGACCCCACCGGTACCTGGCTGAACAGCACGTCGTTGTCCAGGGTGTACACGTTAAAGGTGGTGCTGTTGGGTGTGGCGGTGGCGCTGGTGACGGCGTTGCCGCTGCTGTCGTAGACCCCGGCGGTGACGCTGGTAATGGCGGAGGAGGCGGTGATGGTTCCCCGGAGGGTGAAGTAAGTGCCGTAGGTCATGGAGGTGTCGGGGGTGGTGTAACTGGAGAGGACGGGAGCGGAGGCAGTGGAAGAGCTGCTATTGCTGGAAGAAGAGTTATTGGAGGAGGAGAGGGCGCTGTAAATTGGCCAGTAGGTGTTTTTGGCCAGGTTGCCCCGGACTTTACTTTTGTTTGCCGTATCAGAAGGCCGCTCGAAGTAGTAGCACCAGTAGTATCCCGCGTCGTAAGCGCCGTCGGCGGTGTTGTCCACCCCCTGTAAGTAGGTCAGGATGTAACTGTATGAGCTGGTGCTCAGCTCATAGGACAGGTAGTGGAGCTGGCCGTCGACGGTTTTATAATTATATCCGTTATTGCTGCACCAGCTTTTCAGGCTGGTGTACCGGGAGCCGTTCCACTGGCACAGGCCGTAGCTGGTCAGGCCGTTGGTGTCGGTGCAGCTGGCGGTGGGATTGAAGCTGGACTCGGCGTACATATTGGCCAGGATGCCGCAGGCGGCGGCAGTGTTCAGCCCCATCGTCTCAGTCAGGTAAGTATAGATGGTGGTCTCGTTGCTGTCGCTGCTGGACAGGGCGACCACCTGCACCAGATGGACGGCGATATAGGGGGCGTCTACCTCCACGTCCAGTCCGTCCAGCAGCGGATAGGCGTCGGTGTCCCAGCTGGGGCTGAACTGGAAGTAATAGTCGTCGGAGGTCTCGTAATCGTCCAGGCAGTACCAGGTGACGGGAATCTCTGTGGCCTCATCGCTGCCGTCCAGGTAGACCGACAGGGTGGACGGCATGGCCTCCAGCAGGGGGTCGAGGGCGACTTAGTCCGCCTGGGCGTTGTACTGGGTCTCCATCTCGCCAA
>JAJQAS010000043.1 GCA_021203685.1 Clostridiales bacterium
GTGGTAAAGCACCAGATCAACAAACAGCTCATAGGGTATCTGCACGTTCTTCATGGTTTACATCTCCTTCCATGTTGAAGCCACATTTGATGCATTAAAAAGGAACTTCAATTTGTTGCGTGTATTGCGTGTTGCGTGTTACGTGGCGCTTAAAGTGCGAAATAGTGCTTCTTATTGCCCAAAGTTATGAGAAACTAAGCACTAATCACTGAACATGTGACACGCAACTTTTCTGATTGGGTTACACTTCCGTATATCGGAGTGCAATACCTACCCCTTCATAACCCCGACACTTCTTCCCATCAGGAAGTCGGATGCTGTCAGTGTCCGTGAGATTGTAGGCGCTGTAAATCTGAGCCATGCGGTGGTTGGCGAAGGACTTGCTTCCAAGCGGCTTTTCGGCGTTGTCCTCGCACCACAGATGATAGGCGTCGTACAGCTTGCACGTGGGAGCCTCCAGGTGTGCCTGGAATCGGATATAGCCCTCCGAGGCCAGGAAGTCCACAACATTGTTGGCGTTTCGTGCGATTTGCGAAAGATTCTCCTCGGCCCTATCACTGATGGTAAACTTGTAATTGTTGGCGATCAGCCGGTTCAGGCCCTCCAGCATCCAGAGGAAGATACCCTCCTTTTCGGACACCAGCTTCTCTACCAGGAAGGGATCATCCTCCCGTCCGGCGGGTTTGTCCTTCGTGGTCAGAACGATTTGACGGCGGAAGAAGCCATCCGTGCGGTCATGGAGTGCTGTCAGGGCTCCGTTTCCGAAGCACAGAAAGCGGGCATAGATTTGAACTTGCTGGCTCTGGACACCCTTGCGCTCCACATCCATCTTGCACTCGGAGGTGACGATAGATTTGATGTGGTTCGTCTTGGGCAGAGCGTTCATGTCCATATCGTCGTCCACCATTAACAGCTTACTCTCCAGGTCAGCACGGGCAAATCGGTTCGTCTCCACCTTCTGGATGCTGGTGGTGTTCATGCTGCTGCCGAAGATAGCGTTCATCACCAGACCGATGCGGCTCTTGCCTTCTCCACCCTTGCCGATAAGCATGAGCATCTTCTGCCCCTTGGTGGTGGGCAGCAGGCAGTAGCCCAGGTACTCCTGCACGGTGGGAATGTCCTCCTCGTACAGAAGCTCGGACAGGAATTGTAGCCACCTTGTGGGCGTTGGGGCATCCGGTACATACCCGACAGCCAACCGGTTCATGCAGAACTCCTTGTCCTCGGTAAATGTGCCGTCCATGTGATAGGTTCCGTTGGCCACATGGATACGGTCTGTTTGCAGGGGCATCGGCTCTGAGTACGCCGCCATTTTCAGAGCGTTGAACAGGTGATCCACCTTCCGGGCGACCCCGGTATCCAGGTATTCATTGATTTCATAGAAGATGTCCCGCTTGATGCGGCTCTCATCTGCCACCAGACCGTCCACGGTATAGAAGTGATCGTGGATGCAGCGCATGGGGAAGGCATCCAGGAAGCAGTAGCAAAATAGTGGCTCGATGATGTGCTTGTTCTTGTCCACCCATTCGGGTGCGTCTAATAATTCAGCCATAATAGGGTTCCTCCTCTCGCTGCCGCAGAATGTGGCTCTCTGGTCTCTGCTGTGTGTTCATTTCAAAAGTCTCCCTTCATCAAGTTATGTATGGCAGCAAAACAGCAGGATACGGCAGCGGTACTGCCGCCCTGCTGCTTGAGCTACCACGTTAACCAGCACCACCTAATGCAGCACACAGAAGGCGTTGCCTGCCAGGGAGAGGGACTTCCTTTTAGGCTGTAGCCTCTGTCTGACGGAAATAGCCGATCTCCTCCCATACCTTGCGGTCAGGACAGTAGTAGTTGACTCATTGGAATCATCCAGTTTGATGGCATAGCCAAAAGTCAGGATTCCCTTCTGGAGTCCAATGCGGACATACTGTGCATCCTTTTTCATTGCCTTGGCGATCTCAGTGATCGGCACGTTGCGTCCGGTAAAAGGCGGCAGCTCAACGTAGAGCCTGCTCTCAGACATATCTATCACCCCCTTATCCCTAAAATACGTATTCTGAGTTCGTATTTTTGATTATACACCTCTCAACTTCATGTGTCAACCCACTTAGCCCTAAAATATGAAAAAATAATTCGTATACCTCTTGAAATCTGCCCACGACTATGCTATGATGTCAGTGAGGTGGTTTAAATGGCAACAGCAACTCCTACGGAAATTGGAAACAGAATCCGTACAGCACGAAAACAGAAGGGCCTCAGTCAAACCGAGCTGGCAAACTTGCTTGGAAAAAGCATGAGGACCATTCAGAAGTATGAAAGCGGCGAAATCGAACCGTCCATTGCCATCATCAATGAGATCGCAAAACGGCTGGATGTGGAATCCGCTTATCTGATGGGCTACGGACGAACAAACGAAACAATGGATACCCTCTCCGATGTCATGGCTCTGATTGCGGAGCTGAGTGACAAGGCCGGGATTCGGTTTGAAATCGATGTAAAGCGTCCGCCCCACGCTGAAGAATGGACCTGTGCAATTCGATTCAATGGGAATCAGGCGGATGCTGAGCATAACGCCGACCTCTGTCTGTTTCTGGAATCCTTCCGGGATGAACGGGAACGGCTCGAAACCTATTGGTCTGACAGAGCGCAGTATGACGAGTGGCTCGATCATCAGTTGGCCTACTATGCGCCCATCCCGCTGGCCGACAGAGAGCGGGAGACATTGACACCAGAAGAACGGATTCGCCGCAGGGATACGCTTGTGGCCCAACAGGTAGAGCAGGCAAAACAAAAAGCTGCCGGTTTGGAAACCGACAGTGAAAAGTAAAACTGGGAGAAAGGAAGTTTGATAGTTTTTGAAATTACTCAACGGATATGGAAGCGTAAAGAAAATGTCCGGAAAGCGCAGAAAACCCTATATGGTTCGCAAAACCGCAGGCTGGAGATACGATGAGGCCAAGGATAAAATGGTGCAGGAGTATGTCATCATCGGCTATGCCGCAACCAAGGCAGAGGGCTTACAGATGCTGGCAGAGTTCAACCAGAATCCCTTTGATGTAAAAGCCTCGAAAGTCACCTTCCAGGAGGTTTACGAGCTGTGGTCGAAGTCCAAATACCCGACCATATCCAAATCCAACGTTCACGGCTATGAAGCCTCTTATCGGGTGTGAGGAACCCTTTACAACAAGATCTTCAAGGAGATCCGGCTTGCAGATTTGCAGTTTGTTGTGGACACCTGCGGGAAAAACTACCCGACCCTCAAGAAGCTGAAAGGGCTGTTCAACCAGCTATACAGCTATGCGATGAAAAATGACATCTGCAACAAGGACTATTCCGAGTATGTAGACATTCTTCGCTACAAGGATAAGAATCCCGACAAGCGTGACCGCAGCAAGTTCACGGAGCAGGAGATCGACCGGCTGTGGACGCTGAAAGACGACCCCTACTACCAGATCGTGCTGATGCTGATCTACAACGGCTGCCGTATCTCCGAGCTGCTTGATTTGAAGAAGGAGGATGTTCACCTGGAGGAGCAGTATTTCGACGTTATCAGCAGTAAGACGGAAAACGGTATCCGTAAGGTACCCATCGCAGACAAGGTGCTTCCATTTTACCAGACTTGGTATGAGAACTCTACTTGCGAATATCTCCTGCACACGCCGGAACAGAAGCACTTTGCGTATCGCAACTATTATGACAGCTATTGGACCCCGTTGATGCAGCAGCTTGGGTTTGCGCATAAGCCGCACGACACTCGGCATACCTGTATCTCCATGCTGGCGGAGGCCCATGTAGACCAGACCATGATTAAGAAGATCGTGGGCCACTCAGGAGCCATGACACTGGCTGAGCGGGTCTACACCCATCTGGACATCCGGGCGTTGGTTGACGCAATCAACCAAATCTGATTCAGAATGGAACGGGCAAGAAGAAATGCGCCAAATAGAAAACAGGAGATGTTCTCCTGATGGAAAACATCTCCTGTCTGATTGGCTTTTGAAGGCTGTGATTTTTGTTTCCTACACGCTTCCTACCTGCTCCCTGTTCAAAAACACGGGAAACGATACAGGACACTTCACAGCCACACAAACAAGCGATTTCCCGCAAAAAGACGTCCAAAGACGTACTGAGAAGCGGTAAAAAATCTGCTGATTATCGCTTGCTGAACTGAGGCGCACGACGGGCGGCCTTGAGACCGTACTTCTTGCGCTCCTTCATACGAGAATCGCGGGTCAGATAACCGGCCTTCTTGAGGATGGCGCGGTACTCGGGGTCCATGCCCAGCAGGGCGCGGGAGATGCCGTGACGGATGGCACCGGCCTGGCCGGTGACGCCGCCGCCGCTGACGGTGACAACGATGTCCACCTTGTCGGTGTTGTTGGTGGCGACCAGGGGCTGACGGACAATCAGCTTGAGGGTGTCCAGGCCAAAGTAATCGTCGATGTCCCGGTTGTTGATGGTGATGCTGCCGGTGCCGCCCTCATAGACGCGGACGCGGGCCACGGAGGACTTCCGGCGGCCAGTACCGTACAGATAAGGCTTCTTGCTCTGATACATAGTTTGTTCCCTCCCAATCAGTCAACGACGATAGGCTTCTGAGCCTGATGATTGTGCTCAGGGCCCTGGACCACGCGCAGACGCTTCAGCGCGGCGGCGCCCAGGCTGTTCTTGGGCAGCATACCCTTGACGGCCAGTTCCATGGCGAACTCAGGGCGCTTGGCCATCAGGGTGCCGTACTGGATCTCCTTCAGGCCACCGGTCCAACCGGAGTGGTGGCGGTAATACTTCTGAGTGAGCTTTTTGCCGGTGAGGACGGCCTTCTCGGCGTTGATGATGATGACGAAATCACCGCAGTCAACGTGAGGGGTGAACTCGGGCTTGGTCTTGCCCCGCAGGATGTCGGCGGCGGCGACAGCGGTCTTGCCCAGGGGCTTGCCAGCGGCATCCAGGACGTACCACTTGCGGCCCATAACGTCCTTTTTAGCCATATAAGTGGACATATTGCGAACCTCCAATTTATAATCACGATCGAATGAAAAGAAAAGTTCCGCGCCGCAGCGAGTGGGAAGCACTGACTGGCGCGGGTACTATATTACCAAAAACCTATCCCCGTGTCAACAGGGAATTTAATTTAATGGTGTATTATCTCTCTTTTCCTCTTGATACCGCTCGTTTTCTCTCGTTTTCTCATTTTCGTTTTTTCTTTTTGCTTCCGGCTCCGTTATATCGCCCCGTTTTTGGGGCATGACTAAGGGGAAAGAACCAAAAGGAGGTACACATTATAATATGGACATGACCGCGCTGTTTCAGCTTTCCTACGGAGTCTATGTGGTGGGGGTGGCGGACGCTGGCCGCCGCAACGGCTGCATGGTCAACTCCCTCATGCAGGTGACGGCCCAGCCGCCGGGACTGGTGGTGGGCCTGAACAAGGGCAGCCTCACCGCCCAGCTGCTCCGCAGGGCGGGCCGCTTCTCCGTCTCCGTGCTGGGGGAGAAGGCCGACCCCAGCCTCATCGGCACCTTTGGGTTTCGCTCCGGCAGGGACTGCGACAAATTCGCAGAGGTAGCTTGGGAGGAACGGGACGGCCTGCCCATCCTGCCCCAATGCTGCGCCTATGCCCTCTGCGATGTCCGGCAGACAATAGATTTGGACACCCACTGGCTGTTTTACGGACAAGTCACCGACTGCAGCCACCTGACGCCGGGAACGCCCATGACCTACGCCTACTACCACCGGGTCATCAAGGGAACACCGATTCAAGTACCAAAAGGCTGACGGGAGTGCCAGCCAAAAGGGGACACTTTACCGGAAAACTGTCCAATTCAAAATTTTTTGTGAATATGGCCCGCTGCCTCTTGCAATTCGGAAGCGAATGGTTTATGATAGGTTAGCACTCAGGAAGAACGAGTGCTAACCACATCAAAATAAGATTCACATAAAAGAGGTAACAGGTATGGCAAAAAAAGAGTTCAAGGCGGAATCCAAACGGCTGCTGGACATGATGATCAACAGCATCTACACCCATAAGGAGATTTTCCTGCGGGAAATCATCTCCAACTCCAGCGACGCCATGGACAAGCTGGCCTACAAGGCCCTGACCGACGACAACGTGGGCATGAACCGGGATGACTTCAAAATCAACATCACCGTCAACCAGCCCGCCCGCACCATTACCGTCTCAGACAACGGCATCGGCATGACCGAGGCCGAGCTGGAGGAGAACCTGGGCACCATCGCCCAGTCCGGCTCCCTGCAATTCAAAAAGGACCTCTCCGAGGCCGAGGGCACCCCTGAGGGCGACGTGGACATCATCGGTCAGTTCGGCGTGGGCTTCTACTCCGCCTTTATGGTGTCTGACCAGATCACCGTCCTGACCCGGGCCTATGGCAGCGACACCGGCTATCAGTGGGTGTCCAACGGAGCCGACGGCTACGAGATCACCCCCATCAACAAGTCCACCGTGGGCACCGACGTGGTCATGCACATCAAGGAGGACACCGAGGAGGAGAAGTACAGCGACTTCCTGGAGCAGTACCGCATCCAGGAGCTGGTGAAAAAGTACTCCGACTATATCCACTACCCCATCGAGATGATGATGACCAAGTCCCGCCAGAAGCCCAAGCCGGAGGACGCCGGGGACGACTACACCCCGGAGTGGGAGGACTACCAGGAGCTGGACACCCTGAACTCCATGGTCCCCCTGTGGCAGCGGCCCAAGGACGAGGTCACGCAGGAGGAGTACGATGACTTCTATCAGAGCAAGTTCAACGACTACGCCAAGCCCCTCTCCACCATCCGCATCTCCACCGAGGGCAACATCTCCTACAACGCCCTGCTGTTCATCCCCGGTCAGGCCCCCTATGACTTCTACACCCGCGATTACGAGAAGGGCCTCCAGCTCTACTCCTCCGGCGTGCTCATCATGGACAAGTGCGCCGACCTGTTGCCGGAACACTTCCGCTTTGTCCGGGGCGTGGTGGACACCCCCGACGTGTCCCTGAACATCTCCCGCGAAATGCTCCAGCACACCCGGGGCGTGAAGGTCATCGCCCGGAACCTGGAGAAGAAAGTCAAGGCCGAGCTGGAGAAGCTGCTGAAAGACGACCGGGAGAAGTACGAGCAGTTCTGGAAAGCCTTCGGCTCTCAGATCAAGTTCGGCGCGTACTCTGACTACGGCGCGCACAAGGACCTGCTGCAAGACCTGCTGCTGTTCGTCTCCTCCGAGAACGAGAAGGGCACCACCCTGGCCGAGTACAAGGAGCGCATGAAGGAGAACCAGCCCTTTATCTACTACGCCGTAGGCGAGGAGGCCGTTCAGCTGGGCAAGCTGCCCCAGGCCGAGCGCATTTTGGACGCCGGGTATGAAATCCTCTACCTGACCGAGGACATCGACGAGTTCGTCATGCAGAGCCTCCAGGAGTACGACGGCAAGAAGCTCAAGAGCATCAACGACGAGGACGCTCTGCCGGAGACCGAGGAGGAGAAGAAAGCCGCCGAGGAAAAGGCGGAGTCCTCCAAGGAGATCGTGGACTTCCTGAAAGAGACTCTGGGCGACAAGATCAAAGAGGCCCGCGTCTCCAAGATTTTGAAGTCCCACGCCGTCTGCATGACCTCCGACGGCCCCATCACCATCGAGATGGAGAAGAGCCTCAAGGCCCGGGGCCAGGACATGATGGGCTTCAAGGCCGAGCGGGTGCTGGAGCTGAACCCCGACGCGCCGGTGTTCGCCGCGTTGAAGGATTCCATCGCAAACGACCCCGACCGGGCCAAGAAGTACGCCGAGCTGCTGTACTGCCAGGCGCTGCTCATCGCCGGACTGCCGCTGGAAGATCCGGCGGGGTATACCGATTTGGTGTGCAGCTTGATGGTGTAATAGCTTTTTGAACCAGCCTCGCCGGTGACTGCAGGCAAAACCCCTCCACCATGCTTCGCATGGTTCCCCTCCCCTTTCAGGGGAGGCAAGAGAGGTGGTCGGTTTCGAGATGGTAGTTCTTTGTGAAAAACTTGTGCTGTGTCGGATAAAAACGATAAATAGACAGCAAACGATTCTTAATTAACATCTTCTAGCTGTTAATAATGGGTAGGCAATTACTAAACCGTAGTTTTCTGTGGACAGCTGTACGCTACCAAACAAAACCGCGACCAAACCGCAAGCACTATCCCCCTTGCCTCCCCTGAAAGGGGAGGAGGGCCGCCGCCTTTAGGCGGTGGCGGAGGGGTTTCCCGGCACATGGAACCCATAATTGCACATTGCACATTGCACATTGCTAATTGACCCGTCCCCTCTTTTCCGCCGCAGCTCATCCGGGCTGCGGCGTCGTTTTCCGTCGAAACACCACCCCCATTTTGCAATATTCACAGAGACATCCTACAAAATCACCCCAAACCTTGTAGGCTCTGCTCTTGCGGCGGCGGAGCGGCTGTGGTATAATACTTTCAATTTCCATAGCGACAACTGAACATCGTGCGGGATGAACGGCTCAGAAGCGGCAGACAAGGGCGTCTGAAATCATCAGGCGTCTTTTTATTGTAACTTGTTGCAACAAGGCGACCGAGCCACGACCGCACTCTGGAGAATCCCATGGGTTTTGCGCCCAATGGGTGCCGAAGGTGCAAACGGCCCGGCCGGGCTGTAATCTCTCAGGCAAAAGGACAGAGGACGTATGCTTTACGCTGCTTTTTGCCGGGACCTGCCTTTGGCGGGTCCCGTTTTTTTGTTGTCGGAACAACCGGAGCGGAATACCGCTCCCCCTATGAGAAGAAAGGAAGGGATCGTTGTGATCGAAGTAATCACCAATGTCAACACCGCCGTCAACAACGTGGTGTGGGGCTGGCCCGCCCTGATCCTGCTGGGGTTCGTGGGCATCCTCATGACCTGCATGACGAAGTTCTTCCAGATCCGGCACATCGGCCACTGGATGAAGAACACCATCGGCGCAATTTTCAGCGACAAGAACGTCACCGGCCACACCGCTGACCGCTCCATCTCCCAGTTCCAGTCCCTGTGTACGGCTCTGGCCGCCACGGTGGGCACCGGCAACATCGTGGGCGTGGCAGGGGCCATCGCCACCGGCGGCCCCGGCGCGGTGTTCTGGATGTGGATCATCGCCTTCTTCGGCATGATGACCAACTACTCCGAGAACGTGCTGGGCATCCTCTTCCGCCGCAAGGACGAGAAGGGCGAGTGGCACGGCGGCGCCATGTACTACCTGCGGGACGGCCTGGGGGCCAAAAAGCACTGCAAGACCATCGGCGCGGTGTTGGCGGTGCTGTTCTCCCTGTTCTGCCTGCTGGCCTCCTTCGGCATCGGCAACATGAGCCAGGTCAACTCCATGGTCAGCAACGTCTACGCCGCCTTCGGCATCCCCAAGCTGGCCACCGGCATCTTCCTGTGCTTCGCCGTGGGCGTGGTCATCCTGGGCGGCCTCAAGCGCGTGGCCTCCATCACCGAGAAGATCGTCCCCTTCATGGTGGTGCTGTACCTGCTGGGTACCATTGTTATCATCTGCCTGCACGTCACCGCCATCCCCGCCACCCTGGTCTCCATCGTCAAGGGGGCGTTCAGCCTCAAGGCCGCCGGCGGCGGCGTGGTGGGCGCTGGCATCGCCACCGCCATGAAGATGGGCTTCAAGCGGGGCGTGTTCTCCAACGAGGCGGGCCTCGGCTCCTCCGTCATGGTCCACTCCAGCTCCAACGTCAAGGAGCCGGTCCGGCAGGGCATGTGGGGCATCTTTGAGGTCTTTGCCGACACCATCGTGGTCTGCACCCTCACCGCTCTGGGCATCCTGACCTCCGGTCTGGTGGACCTGGACACCGGCGCCCTCACCGAGGCCGGCGCGGCCATCGAGTCCAGCGCCCTGATGAGCGAATCCTTCCGCATGACCTTTGGCGACCTGGGCGCGGCCTTCGTGGCCATCGCCATTCTGCTGTTTGCCTACTCCACCGTGCTGGGCTGGAGCCACTACGGCACCACCGCCTGCCGTTACCTCTTCGGCGACAAGGCCGTGTGGCCCTACCGCATCATCTTCTGCGTCATCGTGCTGGCCGGTTCCGTCCTCAGCGCCCAGCTGGCCTGGGACATCTCCGACACCTTCAACGGCATGATGATGATCCCCAACCTGATCGGCGTGCTGGTGCTGTCTCCCCTGGTGGCCAAGTGTACCAAGAACTATGTGGACCGCAAGCTCTACCACCGGGACGTCAAGCCCATGCTGTCCATGTTCGACGACATCCAGGCCGAGCATGAGGCCGCCATCCGCAGCGAGGAAGAGGACTCCGTGCGTCACGCGGGGTAAGCCGAAAGTGGTTGCGTAACCACACATATATGGTTTCGCCTTTTACCGCCGTATGTGTAGGGGCGGCGCTTGCCGTCAAGCGGCACTTCCGCTGCGCTCCCTGCCGCCGCCCGCAGGTTTCGCGTTCTATACCCGGGCGGCCGCGGTGTATAGTGAAGTAAGATAGGTAACAGGTAGTGAAGGGACAT
>JAJQAS010000169.1 GCA_021203685.1 Clostridiales bacterium
ACATGGCCCAGCGCAGAGGCGAGACGGAAAACACTTCCGAAGCGTAACACAACCACCTCTCCCAGGCGGGGACTCCCGTCTGGGAGCCCCTGAACAGGATTCAACCGAAGGGAGCATAGAAGATATGAACATCGATGAAATCATCTCCGGCCTGACGCTGGAGGAAAAGGCCAGCCTGACCACAGGCAGCGCCTTCTGGTACACCCAGCCCATCGAGGGCAAAGTTCCCGCCATTATGATGACGGACGGCCCCCACGGACTGCGCAAGCAGGAGGGGGAGGCGGATATGCTGGGCATCAACGCCAGCGTCCCGGCCACCTGCTTCCCCTCCGGGGCCACGGTCTGCAACAGCTGGGACGCCGACCTGATTTTCCGCATCGGCCAGGCCCTGGGCGAGGAGTGCCAAAACCACGACGTGCAGGTCCTGCTGGGGCCGGGCGTGAACATGAAGCGCAGCCCCCTCTGTGGCCGAAACTTTGAGTATTTTTCGGAGGACCCCTATCTGTCCTCCCGCATGGCGGCGGGCCACATCAGCGGCGTGCAGAGCCAGGGCGTGGGCGCCTGCGTCAAGCACTTCGCCGTCAACAACCAGGAGACCTGCCGGTACTCCCTGGACGCCGTGGTGGACGAGCGGACGCTGCGGGAAATCTATCTGGCCAGCTTTGAGGAGGCCATCCGCACTGCCAAGCCCTGGATGGTCATGACCGCCTACAACAAGGTGAACGGCGACTACTGCTCCGAGCACCCCCACCTGCTGGGGGACATCCTACGGGACGAATGGGGCTATGACGGCGTGGTGGTCTCCGACTGGGGCGCGGCCAACGACCCCGTCCGGGGCGTGGAGGCCGGGTTCGACCTGCGGATGCCGGGGCCGGTGCCCTGCGCGGACGAGGCCATCGTCCAGGCGGTGCAAAACGGCAAGCTGCCCCCTGAGAAGCTGGACGCCTGTGTACGCAGAATTTTGACGCTGGTGCAGAAGGGAATCGAACACCGGCGCGGCCCGGAGGCCGCTCGCTCCTCTGCGGAGCTGTTCGCGGAGCATCACGCCCTCGCCCTGAAAGCGGCGGAGGAGAGCGCGGTGCTGCTGAAAAACGAAAAAAATATCCTGCCCCTGCAAAAGGGCCAGCGGCTGGCGGTCATCGGCGGCTTCGCCAAAAACACCCGCTACCAGGGCGGCGGCAGCAGCAACGTCAACGCGACAAAGGCCCCCAATCTGCTGGAGGTGCTGGCGGAGGCCGGGGCAGAGTACACCTTTGCCAGAGGGTTCCGCAACAAGGTGGATGCTGTGGACGAGACCTATGTGCAGGAGGCGCTGGACGCCTGCCAGGAGGCGGAGGTCATTCTGCTGAACCTGGGTCTGCCCTTCCGGGTGGAGAGCGAAGGCTTTGACCGGAAGGATATGAAGCTGCCCAACAACCAAATCGACCTGTTGAACCGGCTTTCGGCGCTGGGCAAGCCCCTCGTCGTGCTGCTCAGTTTGGGCGCGCCGGTGGAAACGCCCTGGGCGGACCAGGCGGCGGCGGTCCTCGCCCTGTACACCGGCGGACAGGCGGTGGCGGAGGCCACGGTCCGGCTGCTCTACGGGGAGGCCAACCCCTGCGGCAAGCTGGCAGAGACCTGGCCCCGTCAGCTGGAGGACAACCCCTCCGCCCTGAACTACCCCCAGAAGGACACCGCCGTCTACGAGGAAGGCATTTACATCGGCTACCGCTACTACGAAATGAAAAAGCTGCCGGTGCAGTATCCCTTCGGATATGGCCTGAGCTACACCAGCTTCCTCTATGACGGCCTGAAACTGGAGCGGGTGGAGATCACCGACCAGGAGACGGTTTCTCTCTCTGTGAACGTCACTAACACGGGCGCTGTGGCGGGCCGGGAGATCGTGCAGCTCTATGTGCGGCCTGTGGCCCCGTCTGTCTCCCGCCCGGTGAAGGAACTGAAGGGCTTCTGCAAGACCCGGCTGTTGCAGCCGGGAGAGTCAGAAACGGTGCGCTTTGCGCTGGACGGCAGGAGCTTTGCCTATTACAACACGACCATTTCTGACTGGTTTGTGGAGAGCGGCCGGTATGACCTGCTGGTGGGCGCGTCCTCCGCTGATATCCGCCTCTCCGCCGCCCTGTTCGTCAAAGGCACGAGGGAAATCAAGCCGGTCTACACAGCGGAAAGCCGCATCGGGGACCTGATGGCCGACCCTAAAGCGGCGCAGCTCATCGGCATGATCGCCGGGGGGCAGATGAGCGGCATGAGCAGCGCCCAGGACGCGAAAGACAGCGGTTTCCCCGACGAGGACGCCGAGGACGTAGCCATGGACAGCGGCGCGCTGGGGCAGGACATGCCCCTGGGCAAGCTGGTGAATTTCAGCGGCGGGCGGCTGTCCTTCGACAAGCTGAATATGCTGCTGGGGATGCTGAACCAATAAGACACACACAACAAGGAGGGTCACAGCATGAGCAAGTTTTTACTGGGCGCGGCGACCGCCGCCCATCAGGTGGAAGGAAACAACATTTACAGCGACAGCTGGGCGCAGGAGCAGATGAAGCACACCTCCTACGCGGAGCCGAGTTTGGACGCCTGCGACCACTATAACCGCTACGCCGAGGACATCCGCGCCCTGTCGGAAGCCAGGCTGAACGCCTACCGGTTTTCCATCGAGTGGGCGCGCATCGAGCCGGAGGAGGGGCAGTTTGACCCCGCCGAAATCGAGCATTACCGCCAGGTCATCCACACCTGCCGGGAAAACGGCGTAGATCCCATCGTCACGCTGCACCACTTTTCCAGCCCCAAGTGGCTGATGACCAAAGGCGGCTGGGAGGCCGAGACGGTGGTGGAGGACTTCGCCGCCTACGTCCGCTATGTGATGGAGCAGCTGGGCGACGAGCTGAGCTACGTTTGCACCATCAACGAGGCCAACATGCGGCTGCAAATCGGGGCCTTCGCCCGCGCCATGATGGAGAAGATGAAAGCCCAGGCGGCAGCGGCCCAGACCACCGGCGGCGTTCAGCTGGGCATCGACATGGAGAAGATGCTGGCGGCCCGGGCGGAGACCGCCCGGGAGACCCGTGAGGTCTTTGGCGTGGACGACCCCAAGACCTTTTTCAGCCCCTGCACCGAGCAGGGGGACGCGCTCATCATGAAAGCGCATCAGGCCGCCGTTGCCGTCATCCGCGCCCTCGCCCCCCAGGTGAAGGTGGGGCTCACCCTGAGCCTCCACGACATCCAGGCCGTGGAGGGCGGCGAGGAAAACGCGGCGAAAGAGTGGGACGAGGAGTTCCGCCACTACCTCCCCGCCATCGCGGGCGACGACTTCCTGGGGGTGCAGAACTACACCCGCTCCCTGGTGGGGCCAAACGGCACGCTGGACAACCCGGAGGGGGCCAGGCTGACCCAGTCTGGCTATGAGTTCTACCCCCAGGCGCTGGGCAACGTCATCCGGGCCGTGGCGAAGGACTTCCGCAGGGAGCTTTTGGTGACGGAGAACGGCGTAGCCACGGCGGACGACACCGAGCGCGTGGCGTTCATCCAGGAGGCCACAAACGGCGTGGCGGCCTGCATCACCGAGGGCATTCCGGTGAAGGGATACCTCCACTGGAGCCTGCTGGATAACTTTGAGTGGCAAAAGGGCTACGGCATGACCTTTGGGCTGATCGCCGTGGACCGGAAAACCCAAGTGCGGACCATCAAACCCAGTCTGGCGTATCTGGGCAGCCGGAAAGAGCTTTTTTGCGGCTGATAGAACAGAAAGCGGGGTATCTGAGATGAAAAAGCAGGTTTTCAACCCCTATTTGCCGCTGAACACCTACATTCCCGACGGGGAACCCCATGTGTTTGGGGATCGGCTGTATATCTATGGCTCCCACGACGCGGAGGGCGGCGGGGCCTTTTGTATGCTGCCATATGAGTGCTGGAGCGCCCCGGTGGACGATTTGTCCGGCTGGCGCTGTGAGGGGACCATCTACCGGCCTGAGCAGGACCCCAATTATGGCCCGGCGAACCGGTATCTCTACGCCCCGGACGTGGTACAGGGCGCGGACGGGCGGTACTACCTCTACTACGCCATGTCGGGAGAGGGGTGCTTTACTGGCCCCATCCATGTGGCGGTGTGCGACAGCCCTGCCGGGCGGTATGAATACTATGGCGCGGTGCGGACAGCGGACGGCCAGGAACTGAACCGCTGCGTCACCTTCGACCCGGCGGTGCTGAATGACGGCGGCAGGTTCTGGCTGTACTACGGCTGGAGCTTGGAAAAGGAGGGCGTCTCCGGGAATCTTCCCCAGGAACAGCTCATCCCTGTGGAAGCCATGCTCTTTGGCAAAACCGAGGCGGAAATTCGCGCCTGCCCCCACTCCTATATGGGGGCCAACGCCGTGGAGCTGGCGGCAGACATGCTGACGGTGCTGGGGGAACCCAGCCGCATTGTCCCGGGGCAGTTTGAATCCTTCGGCACCAGCTTCGAGGGACACGCCTTTTTCGAGGCCAGCTCCATGCGGAAAATTGGGGACAGGTACTATTTTATCTATTCCTCCCAGGTGCAGCACGAGCTTTGTTACGCGGTCAGCGAGTACCCCGACAGAGGGTTTGCCTACGGCGGTGTCATCATTTCCAACGGTGACATCGGATATCGGGGGCGGCAGGCCCCGGCGCGTCTGGCCCGTTCGGGCAACAACCACGGCAGCATCGAGAACGCGGCGGGGCAGTGGTATATCTTTTACCACCGCCACACCCACAAGACCACCTACAGCCGCCAGGGCTGCGCCGAGCCGATTTTCATCGCCCCGGACGGCAGCATCGCCCAGGTGGAGATGACCAGCTGCGGGCTGAACGGCGGGCCGCTGGAACCCAGAGCGGGCGTGGTTTACCCGGCGGCCATCTGCTGCAACCTGACGAACGGGGCCATGCCCCATCAGGGGACAGCGCCCATTGCCGAAGCCCTGCCCCACGTCACCTGTCAGAGGGAGGAGCGGTTCGTCGCGGAAATCGGGGACGGCACGCTCATCGGGTTCAAATACTTCGCCCTTTCGGGCCGAATGAAGCTGACCCTCTGGCTGCGCGGAGCGGCGGCGGGAACGCTGGAGGTGCTGGCGGTCAGCGGCCCCGCGCCGGAGGCGGGCGGCGATCTGCTCGCCTCCCTGCCCGTCACGCCCTCAAACGCTTGGACGCAGGAAGAAGCGGAATTGGGGGCAGAGGGGATTTGCGCCCTGTACTTCCGGTACACCGGCAGGGGCAGGATCGATTTGAAGCAATTTGCACTGGAACCAGTGTAAGAACTTTTCGCTTTTCGCTCGGTGATGCTGAATAAGTGGCTTGTGGTATGAGGCCACGAATGGCTGGTTTGCTGTTCGTTTGTGCTGGTTCTGTTTACATGTGTGGCGGCGCTATGTCTCCCGCATCGGAAAATGCGTTAAAAAAAATTGGAGGACTATATGGAATAACGCCGAAGGACGTGGTAAAATAAAACAAGCGAGAAATCGAAAAACAGCCCAGAAAAAGGATGTGAACAGCATGGACAACACCAAAGCCATCGAAACCCTACAGCAGTGGATCGACAACAGCGACAACATTGTCTTTTTCGGCGGGGCAGGCGTCTCCACCGAGAGCGGCATCCCCGACTTCCGCAGCCAGGACGGCCTGTACAACCAGAAGTATGACGAGCCGCCGGAGACCATAATCTCCCACACCTATTTCATGCGCAAGCCGGAGAAATTTTACCGATTCTACAAAGACAAGATGATCGCCCCGGACGCCGAACCCAACGCCGCCCACAAAAAGCTGGCGGAACTGGAGCAGGCCGGAAAACTCCGGGCCGTCATCACCCAGAACATCGACGGTCTCCACCAGGACGCCGGCAGCAGAGAGGTCCTGGAGCTGCACGGCAGCGTCCGCCGGAACGACTGCATGTCCTGCGGCGCCCACTTCGACGGGGTGGACATCATCCTGAACAGCCCCGGCGTACCAAAGTGTCCCCGCTGCGGCGGCACCATCAAACCGGACGTGGTCCTCTACGAAGAAGGGCTGGACGACACCACCCTTTACCGGGCGGTGGACTATATCCGCGCCGCAGATGTGCTCATCGTGGGCGGAACGTCGCTGGTGGTCTATCCGGCGGCGGGCCTCATCAACTACTACCGGGGCCACAAGCTGGTGCTCATCAACCTTCAGCCCACTGGTTATGACCGTCAGGCCGATTTGGTCATCGCCGGGAAAATCGGGCAGGTGCTGGGCCAGATCCAGGTGCGGTAACGGCGAAGCCGTGTGACCGGACTTTTCGGTCACCTCTCCGTACCCGTTCAGCAGCGTTGATTGAGTAGATTTCCCCTGCCCCATCCTTGATAGACAGGGCCGGAGGGCCGCTCTGCGGCAGCCCTCCGGCCCTGTCTTTTTTTCCTTCATATAAGCCAACATTTTTCAAAACAGCACTCTACCCGCCCGTTTCGTTCTGCTCCTCCGAAAACCGCTCTTTCAGAAATTCGGCCAGCCGTTCCGCGATGGGCGTAAAGACCTGATACTTTTTCCAAATGATAAACATTTTCGTCTCCAACTTCGGAGACAGAGGACGGAAGCACAGCCCGCTTGCCGGGCTGACATCGGCCAGCCGGTCAAAAACCAAAAGACAGCCCAGTCCCTCCCGGACAAAAACCGAGCCATTGTAAAACAGGTTGATGGTCCCAATGATATTCAGCTGGTCGACGGCCTCCCCACACCATCTGGGCAGATCCGCCCGGATGGATTGGGGCGAAGTGATCAGGGGGATTCCCTGTAGATCTGCCGGACAAATTGCGGTTTTCTGTGCCAGCGGGTCGTCTGTCCGCATGAGAAGTCCCCAGGTGTCGCCTCCTGGCAGAGAAAGATAATTGTACTTCGACAGGTCGGGCGGCTCGACGATGACCGCAAAGTCGGAAAGCCCCTGCTCCAGGTCGCTCACCACTACGCGGGTGTCGCCGCTGGTGATGTGGAACCGCAGCCCCGGATAGTGCAGCCGGAACTCCTTGAGCACGCCAGCCAGGTGGTGGATGAGCCAGGACTCCGCACAACCGATACGGACATCCCCGCCGGTCACATCGTTCAGCGACTGGAACTCGTCTATGGTCTTGTCCGCCATGTCCAGAATATCCTCCGCCCGCTTGCGGAGCAAAATGCCCTCCTCGGTCAGCCGCACGTTGTAGTTGCCACGCACGAAAAGCTTGCACCCCAATTCGCTCTCCAGCTCCTTGAGTTGCTTCGACAACGTGGGCTGGGAAATGTGCAGCACCCTGGCCGCGCCCGTAATGCTGCCCTCTCTGGCCACTTCGATGAAATACCGTAACACACGCAGTTCCATGAGCCATCCTCCCTTTTCAACTGTCCCCATTATAACGCATTCAGATATTCATTTCAAGCATAACCAGAAATAGAAACAAAGTATTTGCTATTCTCCTGGCGAAAATATAAAATAGAGGCACGAGAGGAGTGAGCAGCCATGCCGGAGGCCAACAACGAGACCCAGCGCTTTTATCAAAATCTGGTGGACATCGGGTTTGGAGAGGAAATGGTCTCTCATTGCGTCCTGCTCAGACAGGAGGGCCGCACCGGGGAGCTGCTGCACACCCTGCAAAACAGCCGCCGGGAATTGCTGACCCAAATCCATGCAGAGCAGAAAAAGCTGGACTGCCTGGACTATCTGGTCTGCTGGCTCAGCAAAAGAGGGGGGACGAACCATTGACCATTCAAGATGTCATTGCAAGCTATTATAACGAGGATACGGAAAATGAGGCTTGCAGCGCCTGCGCCGATACCCTTTACCAGGAGGCCCTCCGCATTACGATGGAACTGAACAACCAATACCATACGCCGGAAGAAATTCGGGAGATCATGAGCCGCCTGACCGGGCGGAAAATCGACGCCTCCTTCCGGATGTTTCCGCCGTTTTACACGGATTTCGGGAAGAATATCCACATTGGGAAAGATGTTTTTATCAATTCCGGCTGTCACTTTCAGGACCAGGGCGGTATCGAAGTTGGCGATGGCGTTTTTCTGGGCCACAACGTAGTGCTGGCCACCATCAACCACGACCTGGACCCGGCGCAAAACCGCAAAAACCACTACGCGCCTATAAAAATCGGCGCCCATGTGTGGGTCGGCTCCAACGCGACGGTTCTCCCCGGCGTGACCGTTGGGGAGTGGTCGGTGGTGGCGGCGGGAGCTGTCGTGACGAAGGATGTGCCGCCCTACACGGTAGTTGGTGGCGTTCCCGCGAAACTCATCCGGAAAATCGACAGGGAGGGGTAGTGTGAAGAGAGTGCTTGTATTTTTCCTGTGCTTCTGTATGCTGTTCCTGCTGGCAGCCTGCGGCGGGCAGGGCGCGGAGCCTTCGTCCGATTCTGAAAGTGTGGAACGCAGCGCTGTGGAAGACACGGAAACGCTGCCAGACACCCCGGAAGAAGCAGACGGGGAAGCGTCTGACGCAGAGACGGACGAAGCCGCAGAGGAAACGTCCGATTCCGACAGCGCCTCCTCCGGCAGCAATATTCTGGTCGCTTATTTTTCCTGCACCGGAACAACGGAGCAAATCGCAGCGTGGATCGTCAATGCAACCGGTGCGGACAGTTATGAAATTGTGCCGGAAGTCCCTTACACAGAGGACGATTTGGCGTATTATACCGGTGGACGCGCCGACCAGGAGCAGGCGGATTCCTCCGCCCGCCCCGCAATCTCCGGCAGCGTGGAGAACATAGAGCAGTACGATGTGATTTTTCTCGGCTACCCCATCTGGCACGGACAGGCCCCGCGTATCATCAGCACCTTTTTGGAGAGCTATGATTTTTCGGGTGTGACCATCATCCCCTTCTGTACCTCCCACAGCAGCGGCATCGGCTCCAGCGCCGAAAATCTGCACAGCCTCTGCTCCGACACCGTCACCTGGCTGGACGGGCGGCGCTTCTCCGGGGACGCAGCGGAAAGTGACGTGGCCGAATGGGTCGAAAGCCTGGACTTACCGGAAAGCGAGGCGCGCACCGTGGGTGAATTTGATTTTGAAACCAAAACCGTCTTGCTCAACAGCGGCTATGAAATGCCCATCATGGGACTTGGCACCTACAGCCTGACAGACGAGGAGTGTGCCGTTTCCATTGCAGCCCTGCTGGAGGCGGGCGGCAGGTTGATCGACACCGCGTATATGTATGGCAATGAGGCCGCTGTGGGCCAGGTCATCCGTGATTCGGATGTGCCGCGAGAGGAAATTTTCGTCATCACCAAGCTCTACCCCAGCCAGTTTGACAACGCCGCCGAAGCCATTGATGAGGCGCTGGAGCGGATGGGGCTGGATTACATCGACATGATTCTTCTGCACCATCCGGGAGACGGCGATGTGGAGGCGTATCTGGCGCTGGAACAGGCGGTTGCAGACGGCAAGGTTCACTCCATTGGCTTGTCAAACTGGTATGTGGAAGAACTGGAGGAGTTTCTGCCCCAGGTGAACATCACCCCGGCGCTGGTGCAGAACGAAATCCATCCCTATTACCAGGAAAATGATGTGATTCCCTATATTCAATCGCTGGGAATTGTGGTACAGGGCTGGTATCCTCTCGGCGGACGAGGACACACGGCGGAACTGCTGGGAGATGAAACCATTACCGCTGTCGCTGAGGCGCATGGGGTTTCCTCCGCGCAGGTGATTTTGCGGTGGAATTTGCAGAAAGGGGTCGTGGTGATCCCCGGCTCCAGCGACCCAGAGCATATCCGGGAAAACCTCGACCTGTTCAGCTTTGAACTGACTGACGAGGAGATGGAACAAATCAACAATTTAGACCGCAATGAAAAACACGATTGGTATTAAAACTCAACCCAAAAATTCAGAAAGTGAGGCATTTATCATGGAAGAAAAGCTGAACCTGACAATGGAGTGGGACAAGACTTTCCCCAAAAGCGACAAGGTGAACCACCGCAAGGTCACCTTCCACAATCGCTACGGCATTACCCTGGCCGCCGACCTCTACGAGCCGAGAGGCGCAGAGGGACGGCTCCCGGCCCTCGCCGTGTGCGGCCCCTTCGGTGCGGTGAAGGAGCAGTCCTCCGGGCTGTACGCCCAGACTATGGCGGAGCGGGGTTTTTTGACCATCGCCTTTGACCCCTCCTACACCGGCGAGAGCGGCGGTACACCCCGCTATATGGCCTCTCCGGACATCAATACCGAGGACTTTATGGCGGCTGTGGACTTCCTCTCGGTGCAGAACAACGTGGACCCGGAAAGAATCGGCATCATCGGCATCTGCGGCTGGGGCGGCATGGCCCTGAACGCCGCGGCGCTGGACACCCGCATCAAGGCCACGGTGTCCTCTACCATGTACGACATGACCCGCGTCAGCGCCAAGGGCTACTTCGACAGCGAGGACAGCGAGGAGGCCCGGTACGAAAAGCGCAAGGCCCTCTGTGCCCAGCGCATTGTCGATTACAAGAG
>JAJQAS010000173.1 GCA_021203685.1 Clostridiales bacterium
CCGGCTGCACATCGTCCCGGTGGAGGACGGGGAGACGCTGGACATTCTGGGCCGCAGCACCACTTTTTTTGACATCCACTCCAACAAGGATCAGCAGTTTGGTTTCTCTATGGAGCTGGAGCCGGGGAAAAAGCTGACTTGCTGCGGCGACGAACCCTGCCACGCTCAGGCGGAGGGCTACGCCCGGGGCAGCAGCTGGCTCCTCCACGAGGCGTTCTGCCTCCACAGCCAGGCGGAGGTGTTCAAGCCCTACGAAAAGTACCACTCCACCGTCAAGGACGCCTGTGAGCTGGCCCAGCGGCTGGGGGTGGAGAACCTGCTGCTCTATCACACCGAGGACAAAAATCTGGACAGGCGTAAGGAATTGTATCTTGCGGAGGGCAAAGCGTATTTCCGGGGAAATCTCTATGTGCCGGACGATTTGGAGACGCTGACGTTATAAAAGAAACGTTCAAATCTATGAGCTGCATTTCGAGAACTGACCACCCCTCTTGCCGCCCCTGAAAGGGCAGGGAGGGGCAACGCCCCGGAAGTGCCGCTTGACGGCGGAGGGGGACCATGCGAAGCCAGGTGGAGGGGTTTCTCGCCGGAATCAATGATAAGGCTGATTCAAAGGGATAACCAGTAAATCTTAGAGCTTCTCTTTTTGATACTGCTCTAACTGCGCCGTCAGCATCTGCTCCATCTGGAACCGCACCGGTTCCGGGGCCAGCACGACGGCTCCGCCGTTCAGACCGAACAGCCAGCCGAAAAACTGGGGGCTGACCACCACCCGCACCACCGCCCGGAAGGTGGGGCCGTCGTCAGGGTACATCTCCAGGTTGTCCCCGAAGCGGTCGATGAGCACATGGGCGGTCCAGTCCTGGCAGCGCAGCACCACCTCTTTCTCCTCCCCCCGGAACATCCCAAAGTGGCGGTCGGCGTACCGGGCTGGGTCCTCCGCCTGGTAGACCTCCCGGCCCAGCCGGGCCTCCTTCCGCACAGTGATACGGTCCATTTTGTCCACCCGGTAGTGCCGCAGGCGGCCTGTGACCGCTTCGTAGGCCACCAGATAATAGTTGTCGTTGTCCCGCACCAAGGTATAGGGGCTGACGGTGTAGGCCGCGCCCCCCTTGCGGTAGACCTTCTCCCGGCGTTGGTTCAGGTCGAAGTACCGGAAGGAGACCTGTTTGTTCTGGCCGATGGCCTCGTAAATGGCGTCGATGGTGTAATAGACCCGCTCGTTGGCGCTCTTGGTCTTGCCCGCCACATAGACCTGCCGCTGGAGCGCGCTGGCCTGATAGCGGGAGGTCTGCCCGGCCAGCTTGTCAATGAGGGTCTGGCTCTTCTGGGGCGTAATGAACTTGCTGGCCTGGACCGCGTCCACCAGCAGCTTCAGCTCCGCCAGCTGAAAGTCCCTCTCCCCCAGGTAGTAGCCCCGCCCCCGGCGGAGGATGATGTCGTAGCCAAAGCGCTGGAGGGTGTGGATGTCTTCATAGACGCTTTTGCGCTCCGCCCGGATGTCGGCGTCTGCCAGCCGCTCCAGCAGGGCGGGGACGCTGAGCGGGTGCTGCTCGTCCGTCTCCTGGGTGAAGATGCGCAGCAGCGCCAGCAGCTTTCCTTTTTGGTTGTTTGTCCGCGGCATAGGGGCCTCCTTTTCCGGTGTGTGTGGAAGTTACACCCAGTATACCGCAGTGGGGCGGCGCAGCGCAAGGGGAAACGGGAATCTGACGATTCTTTTGAATCAGTTGCATTATGATAAGCTATTAGCCGTTAGCTGTTATCTGCTGCCGTCAAGCGGCACTTCTGAAGCTGCACTTCTCCCTGTAGTCAGGTGCTACCAGTCTAAAGCAAACTGCTCACATAGAAGCAGAGAGCGAAACAGCCTGTTTTCAAAAAATGTAAACGGTAAGCGTAGCACGTAATGCCAGGAACCACAAAGCTAATGGCTAAAAGCCAAGAGCTGAGATGCTTACAAAGTGTATTTTACAGGATGGTTTATCCAAGGAGTTATCATGCAGGACCACATTTTTGTCAAGGGCGCCCGCGCCAACAACCTGAAAAACATAGATGTCTCCATCCCCAGAGACAAGCTGGTGGTCATCACCGGCCTCTCCGGCAGCGGAAAAAGCTCCCTGGCCTTCGACACCATCTATGCCGAGGGGCAGCGGCGCTATGTGGAGAGTCTGTCCTCCTACGCCCGGATGTTTCTGGGCCAGATGGAGAAGCCCGACGTGGACTACATCGACGGCCTCTCCCCTGCCATCTCCATCGACCAAAAGACCACCTCCCAGAACCCCCGCTCCACGGTGGGGACGGTGACGGAGATCTACGACTACCTCCGCCTGCTGTGGGCCAGGGTGGGCACCCCCCACTGCCCCAAGTGCGGCAAGGAGATCCAGCAGCAGACCATCGACCAGATCGTGGATCAGGTCATGGCGCTGCCCCCCGCCACCCGCATTATGGTGCTGGCCCCGGTGGTGCGGGGCAAGAAGGGCGAACACGCCAAGGTGTTGGAGAGCGCCCGGCGTTCCGGCTATGTCCGGGTGCGCATTGACGGCAGCCTCTACGATTTGTCCGAGGAAATCAAACTGGACAAAAACCTCAAGCACCGCATTGAAATCGTCGTGGACCGGCTGGTCATCCGGGAGGACATTGTTCGGCGGCTGACGGATTCCTGCGAAATCGCCGCCAACCTGTCCGGCGGGCTGGTGGTCATCGACCTGCCCCGGGAGGGGAAAGAGATGACCTTCTCCCAGAATTACGCCTGTGAGGACTGCGGCATCTCCATCGAGGAGCTGTCGCCCAGAGCGTTTTCCTTCAACAACCCCTACGGGGCCTGCCCCACCTGCACCGGTCTGGGCAGTCAGCTCCGGGCCGACCCGGAGCTGGTCATCCCCAACGAAAACCTCTCCATCCTGGACGGGGCCATCCAGGCCCCCGGCTGGAACAACATCAAGTCCGACAGCATCTCCCGGATGTACTTCGAGGCGCTGGCCAAGAAGTATAAATTCAAGCTGGACGCGCCGGTGAAAACCTTCTCCAGGCCGGTGAAGGACATCATTCTCTACGGCACCAAAAACGAGAAGCTGACCCTCCACTACGACCAGCCCCGTGGCCGGGGGACCCTGTATCAGCCCTTTGAGGGCATCATCAACAACCTGGAGCGCCGCTACCGGGAGACCCAGTCCGACGGGGCCAAGCGGGAGCTGGAGGAGTGCATGAGCGAGCGGCCCTGCCCTGACTGCCAGGGGCGGCGGCTGCGCCCGGAGGTGCTGGCGGTGACGGTGGGCGGTTTGAGCATCGACCAGTTCTGCGCCCTGCCGGTGGAGCAGGCGCTGAACTTCATCGACCATCTGGAGCTGTCCGGCCAGAAGGAGCAAATTGCCGGGCAGATTTTGAAGGAAATCCGCGCCCGGCTGGGCTTCTTGCAGTCGGTGGGGCTGAAATATCTCACTCTGGACCGGAAGGCGGGCACCCTCTCCGGCGGCGAGAGCCAGCGCATCCGGCTGGCGACGCAAATCGGCTCCCTGCTGATGGGGGTGTTGTATATCCTGGACGAGCCCTCCATCGGCCTCCACCAGCGGGACAACGCCATGCTGCTGGACACCCTGCGGCACCTGCGGGACCTGGGCAACACCCTCATTGTGGTGGAGCACGACGAGGACACCATGCGGGCTGCCGACTACCTCATCGACGTGGGGCCGGGGGCAGGCATCCACGGCGGAGAGATCGTCGCCGCCGGGACGCCGGAGGAAGTGATGAACACCCCCGGTTCTCTCACCGGCGACTACCTGGCCGGGCGAAAGAAAATCGCCGTCCCCACCCAGCGCAGGCCGGGCAACGGCAATTTCCTCACCGTCCGGGGGGCCTACGAGAACAATTTGAAGTATATCGACGTGTCCGTTCCCCTGGGGACCTTCACTGTCGTTACCGGCGTTTCCGGCAGCGGCAAGTCCTCTCTTGTAAATGAAATCATCCACAAGCGACTGGCCGCCGACCTGAACCGGGCCAAGTGCAGGGCGGGGAAGCACCTGGGCCTGGAGGGGGAAGAGTATCTGGACAAGGTCATCTGTATCGACCAGTCCCCCATTGGCCGGACGCCCAAGTCCAACCCCGCCACCTACACCGGCCTCTTTACCGACATCCGGGACCTGTTCTCCAAGACGGAGGATGCCCGCAGCCGGGGGTACGGCGCGGGGCGGTTCTCCTTCAACGTCCGGGGCGGGCGGTGCGAAGCCTGCGCCGGGGACGGGTTGGTGAAGATCGAAATGAACTTCCTCCCCGATGTGTACGTCCCCTGCGACGTGTGCAAGGGCAAGCGGTACAACAGGGAGACCCTGGAGGTCAAGTACAAGGGCAAAAACATCTGGGAAGTGCTGGACATGACGGTGGAGGAGGCGCTGGACTTCTTCCAGCCGGTGCCGAAGATCTTCAACCGGCTCCAGACCCTCTACGACGTGGGGCTGGGGTACGTGAAGCTGGGCCAGTCCAGCACCACCCTCTCCGGCGGCGAGGCCCAGCGGGTCAAGCTGGCCACCGAGCTGTCCCGGAAGTCCACCGGTTCCACCTTCTATATCCTGGACGAACCCACCACCGGCCTCCACAGCGACGACGTGCGGCGGCTCATCGACGTGCTGCAAAAGCTGGCGGCGGCGGGGAACACGGTGCTGGTCATTGAACACAACCTGGACGTCATCAAAACCGCCGACTGGCTCATCGACCTGGGGCCGGAGGGCGGCGAAGAGGGCGGCCATGTGGTGGTCACCGGTACGCCGGAGGACGTGGCCCAATGTGAGCGCTCCTACACCGGGCAGTATTTGAAACCCTACCTGAACCAATGAAAACCATCGTCCTGTTCCTGCGAAAAAAGCGGCTGGTCAACGCCCTGTTTGGGGTCTACCTGCTGCTGGTGCTGCGGCTGACAGTGTTCCGGCAGGGGTTTTGGCCCCTGCACCCGTTTCAGGACGGGATGACCGGTGAGCCATGGGTCTATTATCGTTTTTTTATCCAGCAGGGTCGTTGGAGCGTGTTGTTTCGGGATTTTTTGTGGAACTATCCGGGGAACATCATCGGCTTCCTGCCCCTGGGGGGCTGGCTGGTCTGGCGGGACCGGCTCTGCCCTCTGTGGAAGGCGGCGGCGGTGGGGCTGGCCCTCTCCCTGACCATCGAAGTTTCTCAGTATGTATTCGGCGTGGGCAGCACCAGTTTCAGCGACCTGATGACCAACACGCTGGGGGCGTGGTTGGGGGGCTGGCTGATGAAAAACGCCCAGCTGAACGCTAAACGGCGGGCAGAGTGGCCGCCGCTGTAAATGTTCATTTAGCTCTTAGTTTTTAGCTATTAGCTCTTAGTTTTGTAGTTCTTGGCATTATGTGCTGTGCTTACCGTTTGTATCCTTTTCCAAACGGGCGGCTTTACTCTCAGCTTCCTTTTTTGCTGTTCGTTTTGGATTGGCAGTACCTGACTCACAGCTAACAGCTAACGGCTAACAGCTCATCAGCGCGACTGGCTCAAAGGGATAACCAAATGATTAAATTTTTCTGAACGGCTTTTCATTTGTCCTGTTTGGCGTTACAATGACAGATACTGCGGCAGGAGGAACATCACTATGACGTATATGGAACAATTCACCCAGGGCCAGCTGCAAACAGCCTACGAGGAACTGCGAGCGGACTTCCGGGAGAAGCTGTTCCCCGGCGGGCTGGAGCAGGCCGGGGGGGCTGGTGCGGCAGATGGCCGCGCTGATCTATCCGGGGACCGACTGCTTCGCGGAGCATTACCGCACCTGTTTCGAGTTTTACCTGACCTTCGCCCTGGCCCGGCTGATGGGCTGCACCGAGGAGCGGGCGGAGGCCGAGTGCAAGAGCAAATACGGCACCCTGCCGCCGGTGATCTTCCAGACGGTGGTGGCGCTGTGCCGGGAAGCGCTGTACCTGGCGTTTCCCACTCTGGAGGGCAAGTAAACAACACCTCTTACATGACACAAAAGCGAGGTTTTTTCTGAATGACAGCATCTCTTCAAGCCCTGTGGGCCTGGGTGACCAGCACCTTTGCGGGCAAGCTGGCGGCTTCCCTCTTTGTCTCCATGCTGCCCGTCATTGAGCTGCGGGGCGGCATCCCCATCGCCGTGGGGCTGGGGCTTGCGCCCCGGGTGGCCATTCCCCTCTGCGTGTTGGGCAACATTATCCCCATCGTGCCGGTGATCCTTTTTATCAAAGCGGTGTTCGCCAAAATGCGGCAGTGGGGCGGCGTCTTTGCCCGGCTGGTGGACAAGCTGGAGCGCAAGGCCAACAAGCACCGGGACGTGCTGGACAAATACGCCTGGATGGGGCTGGTGCTGCTCACCGCCATTCCCCTGCCGGGGACCGGGGCCTGGACCTCCTCTCTGTTGGCGGCGCTGACCGGCGTGCGGCTGAAGCACGCCTTCCCCGCCATCGCCCTGGGGGTGGTCATTGCCGCCGTGGTCATCGGCACCCTGAGCTATGGCGTGGCGGCGCTGGTCTGAGGCGCAGTTTTTCCCCCTTCGGCATAGGCTGAACCGGAGGCGATGGCGATGACAACGGTGATTTTGGCGGCGCTGGCCGCCGTGGGGCTGGGCGCGGTACTGTGGCTGCTGCTGGGTTTTTGTCTGGTGCCCACAGGCACGGAGGACACCCTGCGGGTCTGTCTGCTGGCCAGCGGCGAAGGCACGGAGGTGGAACACACCCTTCGGGGCCTGAAATGGCTCCGCACGGCGGGGCTGCTCCGGGCCGGGGTGGACATTGTGGACGCGGGCCTGAACGGCGAGGGCCGCGCCCAGGTGAAGTACCTGCTGCGGCAGTATCCGGGGGCCCGGTTTATCCAGACGGAGCGGGAGTAAAGGAGCTATTAGCTGCTAGCCAGGGTGCTGCTGGACAAAAGCGTAGTGTGAAAAAGCCAGACACTACTGGTCGTTGGCTACTCTAAAAGCGAATGGCGAAAGAGTTTCAAAAACCCCTAAAACAATCGTGAGAAAGGCGGCGGTACTATGCCGGAGCAAACGGCCCCAAAAACCGAACAACTTCAGGGCACCGTCACCGCCGTGATTTTCCACAACGACGAAAACGGCTACTCTGTCATCCGTCTGAAACACAAGAGGGAGCAGATCACCGCTGTGGGCATCATGCCGGGCATTTGCTCCGGCGTCCAGGTGACGCTGGAGGGCAGCTGGGGCAGTCACCCCTCCTACGGCCCCCAGTTCAAGGCGGAAAAGCTGGAGCAAAGCCTGCCCACCGAGGAGGACGCCATTTTCGACTACCTGGCCTCCGGCATCATCAAGGGGGTCGGCCCCAAGATGGCCCGGCGGCTGGTGGACCGGTTTGGGGACAAAACCTTTGAGGTGATGGAGACCCAGCCGGAGGAGCTGGCCAAAATGAAGGGCGTCAGCCTGAAAAAGGCCCGCGCCATTCAGAAGGAGTATTTGCAGCGGGCGGGGATGCGCTCGCTGCTGGAATTTTTGACCCGCCACGCCATGCCCCCGGAGCTGGGGGTCCGGCTGTGGCGACAGTACGGGGCGGAGGCGCTGACCATCGTTCGCGCCGACCCCTATGTGCTGGTGGACCCGGAGCTGGGGGTTCGCTTCCGGGATGCGGACAAGCTGGCCGCGTCCATCGGCGTGGCGGTGGACGACCCCCAGCGCATCGAGGCGGGGATTTACTATGTGCTGACCCACAATCTCGATTTGGGCCATGTGTTCCTGCCCCGGGACAAGCTGTTGGCGGCAGCCTCCCAGCTGCTTTCCACCCAGGAGACCCGCATCGGCGGCGACCTGCTGGCGGAGGGGCTGGACGCCCTGGCCCTCCGGGGCATGGTGCAGCAGGAGGCCATCGCCGGGGTGGACGCGGTCTACCGGGGCGACCTCTACGACGCGGAGGTCACCGTGGCCCAGCGGGTGGGCGAAATGTGCCGCCGGGAGCTGCGCGCCCCCAAAAACATCGACCGGCTCATCGACCAGGTGGAGCGGGAGCAGGGCATCACCTATGCCGCCCAGCAGCGGGAGGCGGTGGCGCTGGCGGCGCGGGTGCAAATCATGCTGCTGACCGGCGGCCCCGGCACCGGCAAAACCACCTCTCTCCGGGGAATTTTGGGTCTGTTCGACGCCCTGGGGCTGAAAACCGCCCTGGCCGCCCCCACGGGACGGGCCGCCAAGCGGCTCAGCGAGCTGTGCGGCGTGGAGGCTGCCACCATCCACCGGCTGCTGGAGGCGGGCTATGACCCGGAGAGCGGCCAGCTGGCCTTCAACAAGGACGAGGACGACCCCCTGGAGGCGGACGCCGTCATCGTGGACGAGATGTCCATGGTGGACATCCCCCTGATGGCCGCGCTGCTCTCCGCCCTGAAAAACGAGTGCCGCCTGGTGCTGGTGGGCGACCCGGACCAGCTGCCCAGCGTGGGGCCGGGGCAGCTCTTTGACCATTTGATTCGCTCCGGCGTGGTGCCGGTGGTGCGGCTGACGGAGATCTTCCGTCAGGCCCAGCAGTCCGCCATTGTGATGAACGCCCACCGGGTCAACCAGGGTCAGATGCCCCTGCTGGCAAACCAGGGGGCGGGAGATTTCTTCTTCCTCCGCCGGATGGACGGCGAGACGGCGGTGGAGACGATTTTGGACCTGTGCAAACGGCGGTTGCCGGAGAATATGCACATCCCCGCCAACCAAATCCAGGTGCTCTCCCCCACCCGGAAGTACGTCACCGGCACCGCCAACCTGAACAACGCCCTCCAGGCGGCGCTGAATCCCCCTGCTCAGGATAAGAATGAGCGGAAATTCGGCTCGGTGGTGTTCCGGGAGGGAGACCGAGTCATCCAGGTGCGGAACAACTACGACATCATGTGGCAGGAGGAGCGCACCGGCAAGGCTGGGATGGGCGTGTTCAACGGCGACATCGGGGAAATCACCCACATCGGCCCCAAGGGCGAGGTGGTGACGGTGAACTTCGAGGGCAAGCTGGTGGAGTATACCGCTGATATGCTGCCGGAGCTGGAGCTGGCCTACGCCCTCACCGTCCACAAGGCCCAGGGCAGCGAGTACCGGGCGGTGATTTTGGCCGCGTGCAGCGGCGCACCCATGCTGCTCACCCGGGGTGTGCTGTATACCGGCATTACACGGGCCAAGGAGCTGCTCATCATCGTGGGCAGCGACCAGGTGGTTTACCGCATGGTGGAAAACGACCGCCAAGCCCGACGCTACAGCGGCCTGCGGGCGAGGCTGGCGGCGGAGGAGTAAAGAGGTAATTTCACCTGTTACCGCTTTACCGTGTAAAATCCTCTTGCATTTTGCCGTGGTTGTGGTATACTAACCTTGACGAGACAAAAACGGCGAAATGTCGCCCGTTGTCGAAACGCACAAAAACATATAAGAAAAACCTCTTAAAACTGTTGGAATATAACTCAACCATCAAAATAAAACATAAAAACGAACGTATTTTCAATTATACGTTCGTTTTTATGTTTGTTTATAAAGTTATACGGGTTCCCGCCCCGGCCAAGGGGCGGGTTTAAGTACGTTTTAGTCGGCCAGGGAAGCGGTGATGATGGCCATGGAATAGACTTCCATGCCGTTGCAGCCCCGGGACAGGTCGTTGATGGGGGCGTTCAGGCCCAGCAGGATGGGGCCGTAGGCGTCGAACTGGCCCAGACGCTGAGCAATCTTGTAGCCGATGTTGCCGGCGTTGATATCGGGGAAGACAAAGACGTTGGCGTGGCCGGCCACCTTGGATTCGGGGCATTTGGTGTGGGCGACGCTGGGGGAAACGGCGGCGTCGAACTGCAGCTCGCCGTCGATGGCCAGGTTGGGGGCCATTTCCTGGGCCAGACGGGTGGCCTCCCGCATCTTGTCCACGTCGGCGTCCTTGCCGGAGCCGTGGGTGGAGAAGCTCAGGAAGGCGACCTTGGGGTCGATGCCGAAGACACGGCCGCACTCGGCGCAGTAGATGCCGGTCTCGGCGATCTGCTCGGCGGTGGGGTGGATGTTGATGGCGCAGTCGCCGAAGGACAGCACCTCGTTCTCGCCGGAGGCGGAGGCACGAACCAGAATGAAGCAGGAGGACACGCTCTTGTAGCCGGGCTTGGTCTTGATGATCTGGAGGGCGGGACGGACGGTGTCCGCGGTGGAATAGGTGGCGCCGCCCAGCAGGGAGTCGGCCACGCCCATCTTCACCAGCATGGTGCCGAAGTAGTTGCCCTTGCGCAGCATGGGGATGGCCTTCTCGGGGGTCATGCCCTTGCTCTTGCGCAGCTCACAGAACAGCTCCACCATCTCGTCGAA
>JAJQAS010000232.1 GCA_021203685.1 Clostridiales bacterium
ATCGGTCATTCCCAGGGCGGCGTTGGCGTGATAAACGCCATTACCAATACCGACCGCAAGGATATTTACAAGGCTGCCGTGGCGCTGTCGCCAACGAACTATGAGTTGGCAGTTGCATGTCAATGGCCTTATGATGCCACACAAATTGACATACCGATTCTGTTGATGTCTGGAGCCGGTGGAGGCGATGATTGGGTCGTAACGCTAGAGGGACTGACTGAGATTTACGATATGATACCGGGAGACAAGGTGATGGCAAGAAGGTGTGATACAGCTCATGGTCTCACTGGCGTTTCCGAGGACGGATATGTTATAGCATGGTTCATGTGGCAGCTACAGGGTGACGAGGAAGCGGCAAAGGCGTTTGTCGGAGATGATGCCGAATTATTGGGCAATGATCTCTACCAGGACGTGCAGATCGACATAGAATAATAGCTGTAATAAAGAAGCCCTGACACTCGACAACAAGCGTTTGGGTTTCCGAGGCATCTGATGAAAGTCAGGCGCTTTTTTGTTGTCTAAACGCTGATGTACATACCAGGAAAGGAGGGATTTACAGGGGTATGTAGAAAACTTCATATAATCATAAACACAACACAAACCATTTAGCCAGACAAAGCGTTTTCCGAAGGCACAGGACACCGGGCGCGAACCCGGTTCGCCAAGTTTTGCAATCTCCCGGAGCTGATGAACCTGTTCAAAGAAGTGGCGGACATCAAAACCAGTGATCAACTCAACCTCCCGGTGCCGGAAGCGCACTTTGAGACCGTGGTGGTGAAGCCCTCGGACATTCAAAAGGAGATGGTGGCGTCCCTGTCGGAACGGGCGGCGAAGATTCACGCCCGCCTGGTTGACCCGCCGGAGAACAATATGCTCTGCATTACGTCCGACGGGCGCAAAATCGGGCTTGATCAGCGGCTCATGAATCCGCTGTTGCCCGATGACCCCGGCAGCAAGCTGAATGCCTGCGTGAACAACGTGTTTCGCATTTGGCAGGAGGGAACGCCGGGCAGATTGACCCAGCTCCTGTTCTGTGATATGTCCACTCCAAAGGGGGACGGCAGCTTCAATGTCTACGACGACATCAAGAAAAAGCTCGTGGAGCAGGGCGTTCTCACCGAAGAAATCGCCTTCATTCACGACGCCGATTCTGAAGCGAAAAAGAAAGCGCTGTTTTCCAAAGTGCGCACCGGTCAGGTGCGGGTGCTGTTGGGTTCCACGCAGAAGATGGGGGCAGGAACCAACGTCCAGGACCGTCTTGTGGCCGTTCATCATCTGGCGGGTAGACCCGTGTGAAATCAAAATCACCCGTTGAACGGGTGGTTTGCTCAGACCCTATAAGGGCCGTTTGTATCACACTGTCTGCCAGTACTTTGGCCTTCGCCAGTTTGAGTTCTGTAATACTCCGTACAAGTTTAATGACGCTAAAGTAATACCACATAATTGCAGCTATTAATCGCTTCAGCTACACATGGTTTATCGGACAAATGGCAGGGAGAATTTGTAGCAATATAACCGAAACATTAGTTCCAAATCATGGGGTTTATTGCCGTGCTCTCTTTTATAGTAGTGTGGCTGAATTATGGAGATCCATTCTCTCCAGAGGACAATGTGCTCAATCTGCTCGAGAAGTTCTTCCTTTTTGGTCTCCACTTGAGCTAATTCACCATTCAAGGCAGACATAATATTATTGTACCATGCTGACCAACCTATTGCATTCTTTATTTTTGTGTGGTGTTGCCTTAACTTTATCCTTCCCGACCTTCTCCATACTCCTTGCCCACCCTGCCGAGCGGTAGGGTGGGCATTCGATTCGTTATTTCTATCTGGCTTTATTCGTAAAATCGAACTCGTCTTTATGCCGTTCCTTAAACAGATTGAAAACAATGGAAAGTTCTTCGTCGCTGACGGATACATAAGATTCCATATCACTGTTGTTGTCTGCTTCTATCTTCAGAATCACCACAGTGTCGGCCCTGTCATTTTGCGGAAGCAATACGACATAGTCCTCGTTTTGATAGTGGATCAGGTCTAAAAATTCAAACGGCCGTTCATGTCCTTTTTCATCGTTCAATTTTACGATTCTATTTGCCTTTGCACTCTGACTGTTCCCTGTGTCACCTGTCCCTCCGGCACGCTCTGATGGGTTCACGGAGGATTCCGACTGGTTGGTTTCAGGCTCAGGATGCATCTGTAACTGAAAATTTGCAGATGCAAGCCAGCGCTCATAGTTTCTGTCCAGAAGTCCGTTCTTCTCCTCCTCATCGAACAGACTATCGACTCCGCGGATGGAACCGATGATTATATCCAGACCGACGGTATTGTTTCCAAATTCATTCGTCCACAACGCGCTTAATTCCTCTTTCATGGAGGTCTCGTACTCCCGGAACTGGTCCAGGTGTTTCTGTTGGGCAATGTAAGTCGTCTTGTCGCGGCTCGAAACAAACAGGGAAAGCCCATAGAGGACCGTGAAAATGATCCCCATGATCGGCTTTGCAGATATATTGATGTACGCCAAAAGGACTCCACAAACGCAGGCAAGTCCCAAAGACACCTTATTATTTTCCTTCTTTCCGGCCCACGACATACATGTAATGACACCCACGACCGTGGCAACTATGCTGACCAGGATCCACCACCCCCGGATCGCCATAAGAAGGATAACGATTTGCAGAATGACGGCGATGAAGGAAAAGAGTAAAGAAGCCGTGGCAATACTTGCTTGCTTGAGGTAAACGCCTCCCGCCACATCCAGATATTTTTGCAACTCCTCCGCATGGGAATTTGCCAGCCACTTGCCAAAATACAACGGGTCGCTCGAAATTTCCGTCTCCTTTTGTTGCAGCAGGAGCAGGTTTTCCTTTCGGGACACGCAATCCTTATAATCGCCCAATTGGTCGATGCGTTTCAACGCCTCATTGATTTCATTTATGTCCGATACTTGACAAACCAACTGGTAATCGGCTTCTCTCGCGCGCTCCGCCTGGCTTTTCAGCGTTTCGACATGCTGAGAGACCTTCATCACGGCTTCCAAACATGCGCGCGTGTCCTCCTCTTCCGCCTGCTTGACCGCCTGCTTGTATTTGTCCTCGATTTCCGTTTTGAACGCGCCGAGTGTCTGCGCATAAGCGCCTTCTGCATACTGATAGGCATGTATCAGATTGCTGTCCGTTGTCGTGAATAGGGACATAACCTCCTCATATTGTTCCTGCAACGGGGCAATTTTCGCAGAATAGTTCCCAAGGTTGGCGATGGCTGTACGGATGTCGTTCTCTGTTAAATAATGGGGTACCACAAAACTATACAGCCGATTCCTCGTCTCCGTTGAAAGATGGGAACCGATGTTTTCCGACGTGCCTGGCGTATTGGTTATGGGGGCCAGGAGATAGTCTTTCAACTCCGACAGGGACTCGCACTCATACTCGCACAATGCTTCTCCCATATATGCCTCTGCCGCCTTCGGATTGGAATTGAGCACAGCCTCATAGCAGTTATACGCCTTATCCCACTCTTCATCCTCAAGGAAAATCTCTGCGCGATCCATCTGACTTTGCACAGTGACCTGAATCGTGTCCCCTGACGCAGCACCTTTTTTCTCTGAGCCGGAGGAAACAGTCCCCCTCTTTTTCGGAATGATTTTTTCAATGCCACGCAGCAAATCTTGTGTCGCGCCCACTTTCCCCAAGTCCTGCGCCTGTAACCTGGTAAACTCCTGCGGCATATCATATGCGTCTAATCCCTTATAGCAGGGAATCAGTGTTTTTTTCTCTCCGGAGACAATCAGTTTCAGGAAACGGCTCCATTCATTTTTCACCCAGACGGCATTGTAGTATTCTTCATCCGTGCCCACTGCCAACATGACCTTCGCGGAGTGGAGTGCCGCGAAGATGTACGGCTCATACTCCTGCCCCAGTTTATCCTCCAATGAGATGCGGGAGAAAAACACCCGGTAGCCCTGCTCGGTAAGCGCATTGTACAGATCCTGTGCCAAAACGCTGTCGATGGTCCGGTCTCCGTACTCATCGGTCTCTTTATAGCAAATAAAAATATCATAGGGTTCCTCTTTCGCGGAAATCTCAATGATGCCACTCCGCAGCGTTTCAATCGCGTTCGCCTCGCGCTGATAGACTTCCCGGGCTTCGCCGGTGGCGTATTTCAGCGCCTGCGCGTAGTTCTCATCGTTCAGCACACTGTCATAAGAGGAACGGTGGCAGGTGGGGATTTTCTCTCCCGTAGCGGGATCGTCCACATACTCGATGCCGTACTTGCAGAGGACCAGGCCCCAATAGGCTTCGGCCTCCCTGGGAAATTCAACGACAAGGGACTGATACATTCCCGCAGCCGTGTCAAATTCGCAGGCGAAACGGAGCCGATTCGCTCGTTTGAAGAGTTTCATCTTCTTGTCGTTGTCCGCGCTGGGGACGGTCTGTCTGGAGCCGCAGTATTCACACTCCGCGACTGTTTCCTTTCCTCTGATTTTGAGGGTCCCCCCGCACATTTTACACTTGAATTGTTCCATGTTGTTCTCCTTTCTCTATTCTCTGTCCTTCCACGAGTTTTTCAGCTTATCTCTTTTGTGTAAACTGTAACTTCCCCTCCTTTAAATAAGGAAGGGCCTTTCCACCCAAATTTCCGAGCGGTTTTGATTACATTATCATCTGCCGGAAGCCCGGCGTACTTCAACGGAAACTTTTTGGTATGTGACGTTACAGGACTGTCCAACGACGCCCCCGCATCCAGCAACAGTCGAATGAGTTCCTCGTTTGCTTTCATAAATGCCAAATACAAGACGGGAACATCAGAGACGGGATCAGCATAGTGGCTTATGTAAACGGCGTTTGGATCTGCGCCTGCTGCCAACAGGATACGCATCATTTCGACATCAGGGTTGTACAAAATCACATCGGCCAGGCTAGAAATATTTTTTATAGTGTAGTCACTAGAGCCGTACCTCGTGTAATCATTGTATAAATAGTTGGGGTCAGCGCCGTAATTCAACAGCAACTGAACCATATCCCTGTCTTTTGCACTCCGTATGGTTTCCGAAAGGCATGTGTATGATACATCCTTCTTAGATTCGTATTTATATTTATAAGTATAATCCCGTCCCGTATTGGGATCAGCACCGTTCAGCGCCATGATTCCAAGCTGTACCGTGTTGTCTGCCTGGGACAGCGCCTGCGCCCGAATCTGGGATTCCAGACGGTCAGTCTGCGTGGAAGGACTGTTGTCGAATAGTTTGTCGATCCCGCGCAGCAGATCCTGAACTGCGCCCACTTTGCCCAGGTCCTGCGCCTGTAATTTGGCAAACTCTTTCGGCATATTATAGGCATCGATTCCCTTAAAACACGGAATCAACGTCTTTTTCTTTCCGGCAGCAATCAGCTTCAAGAAGCGGTTCCACTCGTTTTTCACCCATACCGCATGGAAGTACTCATAGTCTGTCCCAACGACGAGCATGACCCTGGCGGAGTTCAGCGCCGCGAAGATATACGGCTCGTACTCCCGCCCCAGCTTGTCCTCCAACGAGATACGGGAGAAAAATACCCGATAGCCCTTTTCGGTCAGCGCATCATAGATGTCCTGCGCCAAAACGCTGTCGATGGTTCGGTTGCCATCCTCATCCGCCTCTTTGTAGCAGATGAAAATGTCATAAGCGGTTTCTTTGCTGGAAACTTCTATAATCTGCTGACGTAGCTGTTCAATCGCTTTGGCCTCTGCGCGGTACACCTTGCGGCCGACGGCGTCCGTGTTTTCCATTGTCTGGTCATAATTTGGATCATCCAACACGCTGTCAAACGAGGAACGATGGCATGTGGGGATTTTTGCGCCGTAGCGGGGTCGTCTACATACTCGATGCCATACTTACAGAGGACTAGGCCCCAGTAGGCTTCCGCCTCCTCCGGGAAATCGGCGACAATACCTTCGTATACAGCCTCGGCCTTGTCGAACTCGCACGCCCGCAATAAGCGTCCCGCTCTTCCCAAAAGAGTGAGCTTTTTGGCATTGTCGGCACGCGGCACAGTTTGCGTTGTACCGCATACCGCAGTATTCGCACTTCGCGGTACTCATCCCTTCTGTAATGTCCAAATCGCCACCACACATTTTGCATTTACAAACGGTCATTCTACGCTTGGCCTCCCTATCTGTTTTCTTACAAGATGATTTCGGGTCAGCGGCAATACATATGTTAATGCCCCTTATTTGCCTTGCACAGCGCATTTCGCGCAGCCAAATCCTTTGCCATTTTCTCGCACAGGGCCATCGCGCTGGCGTTGTCTCTCCCTCGTATCGCTGATTTTAAAGAGGTTTCCAGCGCGGCAAGATCCTGTTCTGCCTCTGTGGTTGCCGCGCTGCTGACAGAATCACTATATCGAATCTTTTCGGCCAGCTCCTGCAACTCGCGCTTCAGCGCCTCGTCCCCTGCCTGTTCGATGAGGGCAAGTATTTCGCCGCGGAATTGACGCATAAAGCCCGTGTTCGCCGCGATTTTATCGTCATATGACTCAACATAATCCCTCGCGCTGCTTGATGTGATATGACCGACAGCGGCAGCGCCAGTCAGTAGGACAAAAACAACGATGGGAATCCAGACCTGAATCTGCGGAACACCGAAGGAAAGCAGAATAAAGAGAATGGCAGCAATTAGCGTAGCACACACATAAAAAATACCGATGCGCAAAACTGGGTACCCGTAAAACTTGCTCTTTGTCGTCTTGGCATCCTGAAAAGCAACCCTGTCCACAACGAGAAAGAACAGGAGCGAAAAGAGGACAAAGGCATCCGAGACCCAAAAAGTTGCCGTTTTAGGAAACGGCACAGCAAAGGCCACAATATTACAGGCAGCGAATAGGACAGCACAAATAGCAATTAATCTTCCCTGTGATTTCATTTTTAGTACCTCTCTCTCAGAATTGATACGAATCGTCTGGTTTGGGTGACGCCGCGCGATTCGCTGCGGCAGAATTGCGTAGCGCGCTGCGTCACATTCTGCTCAACACCTCTTTGACCTTTTCGTCGTAGAGTGCCTGCGGTATTAGCTGGTTATCCAGCATTGCTTTCAGCTGTTTCAGAGTCGCAACCGGATCCTCAGCGGCAGGCTGGGAGGGAGGCGTCTGAGCCGCTTGCGGCACGGTCGGTTCCGGTGCTGCGACAGGCTGGGAGGAAGGCGTCTGCGCCACCTGCGGCGTGGGAATTGTCCCCAACGAGGCTACGCCCTGGAACGTATCCTTTGTCATGCCGATGATGCTGCCCATCGCGCCTAGCGAAACGCCGAGGCCCGCGAGATCTCCCAGCGCACTTCCGCCCGTTTCTCCTCCGGTCAGGCCGTGCTTCATGGCCTCCATGCCGACCTGTCGGGCAGTCTCTTCCTGGTAACTATAGCCCTTCATCCGCATTTCTTCCGCCTCAGCAGCTGCCTTCATCCGATATGCCTCCGCCTCGGCCTGGGCGCCAATCAGCTTCCGTTGCGCAGCGGTTTCCGCCTCGACCAAAATGCGTCCCCGCTCTGCTTCCGCCTTACTCTTTTCCTGCATAGCGATAAACTGAGCACCATACAGGCCCTTCATTTTCATGTAAGCGTCGTGACTTGGGTCCGACTCATCATCTTCCGGAGTGACAAATCTCACAATGTAAAACTCCGGCATTGACAGGCCGTACTCTACCAGGCCCTCATTGATTTTTCTGCACAGTGCTTCCGAAAGAGCCTCCATGTGTTCATCAATTTCCAGGATGCTGATGGCCTCCTGCCGAATCACCCCCGCGAGATAACTCTTTACCTTCGTCATAATCAGGGCGCGGAAATAACCGGTCATTTTTGACAGGGCGGAATCATATTTCTTCTGCTCTGCCGCGTCTCCCTCCTGCGCGTCGAGAGAAGGTTCCATAATCAGCCCATTGGTGGTCCCCACCAGTTTTAACAAGATCCGCTTGGAATCGACAACACGGATATTAAATTCACCACTTGCGCCAATGGAAACATGCATTCCGGAGATAGGGTCAAACACGCGGACCTTTGTATCCGTTCCCCACTTGATGCCCATCTGTGTCGCAAGGTTGACAAAATAAACCTCCGTGTGGAACGTCGCTTTTGTATCGCCTGTCGGCAACTTGTATAGCTGGTTCATGAGCGGCAGATTCTGAGTTTCCAACGTATAACGACCAGCGCCAAAAACGTCTAACGCCTGCCCGTCACGGAAAAAAACAGCTTCCTGACTCTCGTGGACAATCAGCTGGGACCCCGTGTTAAAATCCTCAATGGGATGCTTCCAGATAAAGGTGCTGTTGTTGCCCTCGTATTTAATAATGCTGGCAAGCCCTTCCCGGGCATATTTTTCCTTGGCTGCCTCCCGCTGCACGTCGATTTTGCAGTCGCAAATGGGGCAAATGTATGGCTCTTTGCCAGTCCCTTCGCTGGCCGTCAAGCCGACGCCACACTCAGGGCACTTGAATTTTATGAATTTCTGGCCCGTGGATGGAGCAATTTCGTTTCCGCAGACCGGGCATCTGGGTGTTTTTTTGCCTTGGTCATAAATCACATTGTTTTCACAATGCGGACATTTCACGGATGTCATACGCTCTGTACGGACATCAATTTCTGTACCACAGCCACTGCATGTAATTTTCTTCTGAACGAGACCTCTCAGGCCATTATAGGCAGTCACATAATTTCCGCAGTGCGGACACTCCATTGCAAATTTACCCACAATAACACTCTCCCTCATGATTGTTTTATAATAAGTGTATGAATACAAATTTCCGTAATTCTAAAAAATCCATTTTCAAACATTTTCATTATACCAGTAAACGGAATTAAAAGCAACCCTTTCCGACAAATTAGTCGAATCCTGAGCGAGTCTGCATAAGAATTACAGCACGTGTTGGCTCATACCAATGAAGTGGGTATGCTAGATACGAGGAGGTAGACCCATCGCAGCAGACTGATTCCCCTGCACATCAACAAGGGGAAAACCATCGCACAGACGCTGAATGACCGGACAGACTACGCCAAAAACCCGGAAAAGACAGAAAAGGGGGATTTGGTCACGGCCTACGAATGCGACCCTTTCACGGTGGATGAGGAATTTATGCTGTCTAAACGGCAGTATGAACACAGCACCGGGCGGCGGCAAAAGCACGATGTTATCGCCTACCAGATACGACAGGCCTTCAAACCCGGAGAGGTCACAGCGGAGGAGGCCAATGCAATCGGCTACGAGCTGGCGATGCGGTTCACCAAGGGCAAACACGCCTTTATCGTGGCCACCCATACAGACAGACCTCATATTCACAATCATATCATTTTCAACTCTACTACACTGGACGGGAGCAGGAAGTTCTAAAACTTTTATCTGTCCTATCTGGCCATTCAGAAAATCAGCGATAGGCTGTGTGTGCAGCATGGTCTCTCTATTATCGAACCGAAGACCTACCGGGAACGGACGAAGCGGACGGACTATCCGAAGAATCCCTCTTTCCGGGACGGCATTTGTGAGGCCATCGATGCCATTCTCCAGCAGAAGCCGGAGGATTTTGAAGCATTCCTGCGGATGCTGGAAGAGTATGGATATGAAATCAAGCGGGGAAAGCATATTGCCCTGAAGGGCAAAGACCAGCAGCGGTTTGTCCGTCTGCGGTCTCTCGGTGAGGGCTATTCCGAAGAAGAAATCCGGGCCGTCCTCGCCGGTACCAGAGAACCTCAGCCCAAGAGACACAAGAGGGAGAAGCAGTTCTCCGCAGCGCCGCCGAAGCTCCAGCTCCTGATTGACATCGAGGCAAAGAGAGCGCAGGGCAAGGGCGGCGGATATGTCCGCTGGGCGAAGAAAGTCAATTTGCAGCAAATGGCCAAGGCAGTATGCTTCGTCAAGGAGCATAACATCGGCACCTACGATGAGCTGGTGGAAAAGACGGACGCTGCCACTGCTCGATTCAACGAGCTTTCCGATTCCATCAAGTCGGCGGAGCAGCGTCTGGCTGAGATCGCCGCACTGAAAAAGCACATTATCAGCTATTCCCGGACGAAGGAGACCTATGCCGCCTATAAGAAATCTGGGTACAGCAAAAAGTTCCTGGAGGAACACCGGGAGGAAATCACCCTTCACAAAGCGGCAAAGGCGGCATTCAACCAGCTTGACGGTGCTGGCACTCGTGGAAAGGCCAAAATCCCCACCATTAAACAGCTCAATCAGGAGTATGCCCATGTGCTGAGTGGGAAGCCTGCAAATAAAAAGTCAAGCCCAAGATGAGCTTGACGAAGAAAATA
>JAJQAS010000192.1 GCA_021203685.1 Clostridiales bacterium
ACTCCGGCACCAGAGAGGGGAACTGGGGCAGGTAGGCCCCCAGCGCGATGGAAAAGACGCCCACCTTCGCTTTCGTGTTGACTAACATAGTAGAACCTCCGTTTTCACATGGGTTGGATTTCTGGAATATCGAAACTCTCTCGAATGGCGTCCCGCGCCGCCTGCAAGCTGTCGAACTCCCCCGCCCGAATCATCTGCACCAGCAGGTTGCCGATGGCGGTGCCCTCGATTGGCCCGGCGTAGACGGGCAGCCCAGTGGCGTTGGCGGTCATCTGATTCAGGTACATATCTTGACAGCCGCCGCCCACCACGTTGATGCTGGTGTAAGTCTTGCCGGTGAGCTTCTGCAAATCGCCAATGGCTTCGTCGTACCGTTGGGTCAGACTGACGTAAACACACTGCATGACCTCCCCCACCGTCTCCGGGACGGGCTGGTTGGTTTTGGCGCAGAAGTCTTTCACCGCCTGAATCATGCTGTCCGGGCCCAAAAAGCTGGCGTCGTCCACGTCCACCACGGAGGGGAAGTCCTGCGCGCCTTCCGCCGCATGAATCAGGTCGGGGAACGACCACTGTTTTCCACTGGCTGTGCGCTCAGTCTTGCCCGCCACATAATTCACACCGTTCAACTCCCGGCGGATGGACTGAATCATCCACAGGCCCATGATGTTTTTCAGGTAACGGTACCGGTACCACGCGCCGCCCTCGTTGGTGAAGTTCTGGGCGCGGCTGGCCTCGCTGGTGATGGGCTGCTGGTTCTCCACACCCAGCAGCGACCAGGTGCCGCTGGAGAGGTAAACCGCGTTGTCGTCCCTGGCGGGAACCGCCAGAAATGCGGAGCCGGTGTCGTGGGTAGCGGGGAGGACTACGGTGGCGTTGAAGCCCACTTCCCGTTGGATTTCCGACGTGAAATCGCCCACCACGGTCCCCGGCCTGGACAACTCCCCAAACAGTTTTGTTGGCAACCCCAGCCGGGCGATAAGGCCCAAATCCCAGACCTTTTCACGGGCGTTCACCAGATTGGTGCTGGTGGCGTTGGTGTACTCCTGCTTCTTCACGCCGGTGAGCAGGAAGTCGAAGTAATCCGGGAGCATGAGAAGACTTTTCGCCTGCTCCAGCTGCTCAGGATGTTCCCTCTTCTGCGCCACAAGCTGATAAATGGTGTTGAAAATTTGCTTCTGGATGCCGGTTTTGTCGTACAGCTCCTCTGGGGAAATTTCCGCCTCCACCAAGGCGTCCATGCCTTCGGTGCGGCTGTCCCGATAGGCCACGGCATCGCCCAGCACGTTGTCGTTTTCATCCAGCAGAACGTAGTCCACCGCCCAGGTATCGATGCCCACGGTGGCGGGGATTTTCCCGGCGGCTTTGCAGGCTTTCAGACCGCCCACGATGCCGCTCCACAGGTTGTCCATGTCCCAGCAATCGTGACCGTCTTTGCGGAGCTGCCGGTTGTCGAAGCGATAAATCTCCTCCAACACGATTTTGCCGTCCTGGACGCAGCCCAGGATGTGCCGCCCGGAGGAGGCCCCGATGTCGATGGCGAGGTAGTAATTGTTCATGTTGCTTCACCTCTCTCTTTGCTTTTGATACTGGTTAAAATCAAGCCTCTTATGCTTTACATTAAATCTGTAAAATGTAAAAATGCTGTCCTTGACTTTTTAATCCGTTGGCGTTAAGGTGTTATCAAGGCGGCACCGGACAATGCCGCTGCCGCCTGATTGAATTTTGCCTTGGCTTGCGCTATGCTGTGGGGGTTACACGGATTTTGGGACAGCCTCGAAAAGTCCTATTTTCTTTCTCATGTTATTCAGCACTACTCGGTATCCGTTGGCATACATATGGATTCCTTCAATCGTATACTCTGCTCTTAGCATTCCACGCTCGTCTGTAAGCCCTTCATTTACGTCAATATATTCATATCCCATTTTTTCCGCCAGCTTTTGAACCGCTTGATTCGCAACGGGGAGATTCCTGTTATTGCGATTTACAAATAGCTCAGCACCCCACTCAGGCACTTTATCGGTTTCGTTGACCGGATAATAAGCCATCAGGTAGACACGGGCTTTCGGAATTCGTTCTTTTATCTGCCGTAGAATTTTCTCGTAATTGACAAGCAGCTTCGCCATCTGTGCTTCAAATGGATGGCTGCCATCTGCGAGGTCGTTCGTTCCGATATTGATAAAAATGACGGAAGGTTCAACTCCGAAAACCTGCTCCTCCATATGCATCAGCATATCGTCGGAGGTGAATCCACCGATCCCACGGTTATAAACGACTGTATCCAAACCCAGGTCTATCAAAAGCTCCTGAATCGGAAACTGTTCCATCAGCGAGGATCCGGTAAACAGAATTTCACCCCTTTTGGCAAACTGATTCAGAATCCGGTAACGGTTCACCTTTTCCGCCTGCTCGTGCTTCGTCATGGCCTGCATGACCTCACGCACAATCACCTCTGTATTCGCGCCTGTCGTTTCTGTTCCTGTCGTTTTCATCGTAAAATCCTCCTGAACTGCTACCCGCCTTTTAGAATACCAGGTTAGCAACTGCTGTTATCAACGGCAAAGTTATAATGCAAAACAAGGTACTTAAGCACACTTCTTTGACTGCTCGCGTATAATCTTGGCCATATAACTGCGCAAATATGGCAACATTCGAGCCAACCGGAGCCGCAGCAGCTATCAACACAGCCAGTCTGATCATCCGGTCGATGTCCGGGAAAAGTGCCAGTACGAGCAAAGTGATTGCTGGAATCAAAACCAGTCTTGCCGCAGTGCATTGATAGACACGTTTCTCTGTAAAAAGATTTTTTAGAGGTATCTGTGCCAGATATGTACCCAAGACAATCATTGCAATCGGGCCATTCATGCTGGCAAGCGTACCAATCGTGTCCTGCAATATCGTTGGAACTTCAAACGGAACGCAAAACAAAAGTATCCCTGTTAAAAAGCTCAAGACGATAGGATTGGTAGCAATTTTCCGGAAGCGAATGACCGAACGATCTCCAGTCATGATAAACACGCCATACGTCCACTGTAAGATATTTAAGAGTGCGACGAAGGAGGCTACATAAAAGACCGCTTCTTCGCCGAGCGTCATCTGTACCAGCGGGATACCGATAAACCCCGCATTGGAAAACGCCGCACCGAATCGCTCTACGCTCTCTTCCTTTTGGAAAATCACGCGACTGATGAAAATGGACAGCAGTAAGGCAAATAACGCCAACACAAAGGAGACTGCTAAAGCAATCAGCATCTCTGCATCGAATTCACGCATATAGGAGTTCAGGATCGCCATTGGCATGATGACATACAGAAGCATCCGCCCCATGTCCATGCTGCCCTGGTTCCCCACAAGATTTTTTCGATACAGGAAATAACCAATCAGCAGGTAAAGCAACATAACTGCACTTTGTCTTACCAATAGTATTGTAATACTCACCGTTTTATCACTCTCTTCGCCGCACTCAGCTCATATCTTAATTTATTCTTACAATCGGGAAGGCTACAATGCCTTTCTCTCAAAAGGATCACTTACACAAACATTGCGCTAAAGCAGCGTTGATTGCATACTCGGACTCTTTATCGATACCACCGGAAAACAGATTTGCCACATCTCTCAGAGACAGGTCATATACCATCTCCGGAATCGTATCAACCTCCATCATGGAAGCCAGAAGGCTTCGGGTATGCGGATTCATCAGCAGTTCTTCCATTGTCGAGTCTACACTGTAGCTCTTTGCAAGCGGCTCCAACGAACGATAGACAACTTCATAACTGCCCGCCTTCAAATGACAAACTCCATCTTTTACAACTTCAAACATCGGGTTTGTCCGGTCTTCGTATACGCTGGCAGGCGCATAGGGCAAACACAGCTCTCCCGTACATCCAAACGGGATCGTAACAGCAACTTTCAGCCGGTTCTCGTCCAGTATATCCCACCGGCAGTGGTAGCGCCCGGAGGCCGAATCATAAGAAGCCTCTGCAAAGTTCAATTCGCTGTTTACTTGCGGGCAGAGCCGCATGGTTTTCCCCCCAGGTCCCTGCTCTGATACATCCAGGCCGACCACGTGCCGGAACATCCATTCCAAGATCGCGCCATAGGAATAATGGTTCAGGCTGTTCATCCCTGTGCTGGAAATATGGCCGTTTTCGTCTAAGGAATTCCATCTTTCCCATACCGTCGTCGCCCCAAGCTTCACCTCGTGGAGCCATCCCGGAAATTCTTCGTTCAACAACAGCTGGTATGCGAGATCTGTCATCCCATTTTCCGTCAGGATATTACACAGAAGCGGCGTTCCGACAAAGCCAGTATTCAGCTTATATTTATTATTCCGGAAGAGCTTCTTTAGCATATGCCTGGTCAGTCCTTCATCCGAGGACAGGTGATACTTCAGCGCCAGCGTCAAGCCGGTTTGTGTTTTTACCGCACATCTTCCGGTAGCGGTGAAGTATTCTTCTTTTACCACATTCCACTGCCTGTCAGCAATCAGCTGATATTGCGCCCTGACATCTTCCTGTCCCAGTACCTCTGCTGACTTGGCCACGATTTGCGCGCTTACAGCATAGTAAATATCTGCAATGTAGGCTTCATCGGTGGCTCCATATACATTGTTGTCCGCAGCCCCGGGGCGATCCAGCGCCAGCCAGTCTCCGTAATGGAAGGCATTGCGCCATCCGTGAGAATCTCCGTCGATTTTCTGTATGTAATCGACCCACGCCTTCATGCTCTTCATCTGGTTTTCCAGAATCGTCTTGTCCCCGCTGAACAGATATACGTTCCACGGAATGATACAGGCGGCGTCGCCCCAGACCGTCGAGCATTTAGAGGGTCCGAATGTGGGGATGACCTCAGGCACCATACCACCAGCAAGAAGCTGCTCCTGATACATATCGTACAGATACTTCCGATAGAACGCATAGGTATCGCCAAGATAGCAGGCCGTAGCGGAAAACGCCTGCGTGTCTCCGGTCCATCCCATACGCTCGTCTCGTTGCGGGCAATCCGTCGGAACGTCCAGGAAATTATCCCTCATACCCCATTTGACGTTGGAAATCAGCTGATTCACCAGGGCATTGCCCGTCTGTAGGGTCCCGATTTCTTCATAATCGCTGCGGAGCGCGATGGCTGTAAAATCGTCGCAGGACAGATTCGTCACCCCGCTGATTTTCACATAGCGATACCCGTAGAAGGTGAAATGAGGAACGATTTCTTTTTCTGTGCCATCCGAGATATAGATATACTCGGAGCGGGCAGTCCTCAGGTTTTCGTTGTAGAAGCAACCGTCTTGAAGCACTTCCCCCGTCTGAATCCGAATTTCCGCTCCTGCCGGTTCATGGACACGCAGCCGGAAAATCCCGGTGATCTCCTGTTCCAGGTCAAATACGTCTTCTCCTTTCGGAGTGCGAATCAGCTTCGCGGGTTTGAACGTCTCATGCTGTGTCACTGGCAGCGAAAGCCGCTCCATCAGTTTTCCGCTGGGTGCTTCCGCAATAATCGCCGCCTGCTCCGGGACATCTGGCAGGGTATCATCTCTCTTTTCACCATCATAGATGTTCGAGAAATAAATATTGCTCTCTGACACCTTCCACGTCTCATCAGAGCCGATGATGTCCTTCGTTCCGTCCACATAATCAATGTGAACCTCGGCAATCAGCTTTCGCTCATTGCCAAAGAAATTCTTCCGTTCCGGCTGACTGAACCCAAATCTTCCTTTGTACCAGCCGTCTCCAAGCAGAACCTCCAATGTGCCGCCCTGCGCAACCTGGTTCGTGATGTCATAGGTCTGATACTGAATCCACTGGTGATAATTGTTGCAATACGGCGTCAGGTATTCATCGCCAACCTTTTTTGCCTTTTCCGAACCCCTTGCGACAAAATAAGCTTCATAGAGTCCCAGACCGCAAATATACAGCCTCGCCTGTGCCACTTCCTTTTGCGCATGGATTCCTTTGGAAAAGATGGGATGCCTGTCTCCTGTGTTCTGACAGGTGATCCACTTTCCCTCCCAGGGTTCGTCCAACTTGGCAGTCTCGAAATACTGCACCTGAGACTCTACGACTTCGTCCAGGTCAGTGAGTACGATGACCTTCCAATAATACCTTGTGCAGGGTTCCAAAGCCAATTCGATTCGGGTCGCACAGCTGTCAAGCTCCGCCGGTCCTGTGTCAGAGACCAGCTCCGAGAAGTCCTTACGCTTGCTGACCAGGATTCGCGCCGACTTCTGTGTCTGGCCCCTGCACCCGCTTACTTTCCATGAGAACACAGTCTGTTCCATGCAAAATCCCATCGGATTTGTGATGTGATTTACCTTTGCGGCATATATTTCTCCCATAGTGTTCCTTTCCGGCACTTACTGCTCAGTGTGTTCTTCCGCCTGCGCCAAACGCTTTTCCTTCAGATAATTCGTCTGTTCAGCAAGGCGTTCCTTGGTGAGAGGATATGCCTTCGAGAAAATCAGGATTCCGGTGACATTGACGACAGCGGGGAGAATGATCAGGCAGCAGATGATGACGGTGATGACGCTTTGCGGCTGGGTCTCCAACGTGCTATCGAACCCGGCCAGTGCCAGCAGGTATCCGGGAATTGCGCCGCCAATGCCCATCGCGCACTTGGAAATAAAGCTCGACAGCGATGCAATCGCGCCCTCTGCCCGGATTCCCATAGAGGCTTCCACATAATCTGTATTATCCGCCTGAATGCCATAATTCAGAGGAGCCGCAAATCCGCTTCCGATACCTGTAATCAATGCAGATACAATCAGAATTGGGATGCTTCTCACATTAAGCAGACGAATCAACGGCGTCAACCCGGCAATGGCAAGGCCAATGGCGTACATTCTTTTCTTTCCGTATTTGTTTGCCAGGCCACCTACAATCATGGTCGCCGGGAAAATCGTAATGCACATAATCAAGGTCAAAATTGCCGACCAGGTCAAATTCCCCAGCACATAGGTATAATAATAGGTATTGACCGCACTGACCATATTGCTGCCGATGGTGTAAAGCAAAACCACTATGAAGGTAATGTATACGGGCTTCTGGCTCAAAATCTTGAACAGTTGTTTGAAGGAATAGCTTTTCCCTTTCTGCGGCTTCACGCGCTCCTTTACGCCGAGTGTTCCGATGATGGAGCAGAAGAAAATTACCGCTGTTGCAATCAGAATCAGTTTAATATAGCCGTTCCGGTTGGAGGTATTTCCGAGGATCAGGGGCGCTGCCACGCCAACAACGAGAGCACCGACCACATAGGCCAACCCCTTGATGGCACTCAAGGAACTCCGTTCCTTCATGTCTGCGGTCATAACTGGAAGCAGACTGTTCAGAGAAATATCCATCACCGGGAACAGTACGCCGATCAGAATATAGGAGATATAAGCGATTACGAGCTTGCCGGAAGGCGCCATCATCGGGCCGAACCAGAGGAGCAGGAAGTTCGCACTGCAAAGGACCGTGCCGATAATCAGCGTCGGGCGAAAATGGCCGAATTTTGTGTTCGGCAGATGGTCGATCACAAACCCCACCAGCGGGTCGTTCAAGCCGTCCATGATTCTTGCGATCAGGAAGAGCGTTGCGCAGGCAGCAGGGTTCAGTCCGCAAATGTTGGTGTAGAAAATCAGCAGATACCCGTTGATGATTGTCATAATCGGGATGTTGCCGAAGTTGACGGTTGCATAGGCCGCTTTCTCTCTGAATTTGATTTTGTCTTGATTCATGATGCTCCTCCTTTTCAATCAACAAACATATTTAAAGTGTCAATAAGCGACTCGATTGCAGTTCCCGGCACGCCCAGCAAAAGCAATGATCTCAGCGGCATCCCGTCCAGCATGGCCTGCATCATCTTGGTGTCCGTTTCCTCATCGGAAGTATATTCCTTTGGATCTGACTGCTTTTGAAGCTCCGCGAGGAACCCGGCTGTCGCGCCTGCGGTTCTGGGATTCACAAGAAGTTCGCCAACGGTCGTCTCTCCTGAAACATGGAAGGGAAGTACCTTTTTGGTCGTAAACTGGATTTCGCAGCGCAGCCGAATGTCATCGCTGGCGTGGCCCACCAGAAGCTCATATGTCCCCGTCGGAGCATACCAGTCCTTGAGTTCCTCGTGGTAGAAGGAGAGATCCCGTGCGCAAATCTGCATCTGCACCGTCTTCGTCTCTCCCGGCTTCAGGGAAATCTTTTGGAACCCCTTCAGCTCCTTGACCGGGCGGTTTACAGTCCCGTTCCGGTCGCTCACATACAGCTGGACGACTTCTTTGCCTTCGCGGGCACCAACATTGGTAACGTCAACTTCCACCTGAATCTGACTCTCATCGTTGAGCATGGGAGAGGATACCCGAAGGTTATCATAGCGGAATTCTGTATAAGACAGGCCGTGTCCGAAGCTCCACCGAACTGGCAGTTTCTTTGCCTCGTAATACCGATAGCCCACATAGATGCCTTCCGTGTAATCCACCGTTTTCCCGTCTCCGCCAAAGGACAGATAACTGGGGTTATCCTCCAGCCGGATGGGGAATGTCTCCGGCAGTCTCCCGCTGGGGTTTGCCTGGCCGTAAAGGAGCCGATCACAGGCTTCTCCAACACCCTGGCCTCCCAGGTACATCTCCAGAATGGCAGCTACCTTATCGGCCCAAGGGATTTCCACCGGGCTGCCGTTGTGGAGAACAACAACGGTATTCGGCTGAACCTTCGCTACCTCCTCGATGAGGTAATCTTGACAGTTCGGCATTTTCATGTTTTTCCTGTCATAGCCTTCCGATTCAAAGACATCAGGAAGACCTGCAAAGATGACAGTCACATCTGCGTTCTTTGCGGCATTGACCGCCTTTTCCACCTCCTGTGCATCGATCTCATCTCCGTCCCAGGGGAAGCCCTTTACATAGGAGACGTTCCGGCCCTTCGCTTCCGCCGCTTCCAGGGCGGAGGTCACTTTGCTGGCATTGATATGGCTGGAGCCGCCGCCCTGGTAGCGAGGTCTGGCAGCAAATTCTCCGATATATACGACCTTTTGTCCCTCCTGCAAGGGAAGCACACCGTTATTCTCAAGGAGAACTGCACATTCCGTTTCGATTGCTGTCGCCTTCTCGTTATCTGCCTCAAAATCAAACACAGCCTCAGGGTGCCGGTGGTCCGCATAGTCAAAAACCACCTTCAAAATGCGTTCAACAGCGCGATCCAGAACTGCCTCGTCCAGTTCTCCGTTTCTGACCGCTTCTACAATTTTAGCATCACGGTAGCCGCCGGACGCAGGCATCTCCAGATCCAACCCGGCTTTCAGGCCCTCGACCCGATCATTGACCGCACCCCAATCGCTTACCACATATCCTTCAAATCCCCATTCATCCCGGAGAATTTTTGTCAGCAGCTCTTCACTTTCCGAAGCAAAAACGCCATTGACTTTGTTGTAGCTGCACATGACAGTCTTGGGCTGCGCCTCTCTGACCGCCTCCTCAAAGGCCGGCAGATAAATTTCACGCATGGTGCGTTCTGACAAATCGGACGAAGCGCTCATACGCCGGTATTCCTGGTTGTTCACAGCAAAATGTTTTACGCTTGTTCCGACATCCCAGCTCTGCACGCCCTTGATATACGATGCGGCCATCTTGCCAGTCAGACAGGGGTCTTCAGAGAAATACTCAAAATTCCGCCCACAAAGCGGGTTCCGCTTGATGTTCACACCAGGCCCAAGCAACATACTCAAGTCCACCGCCTGGCACTCTTCACCCAACGTTTCTCCCATTTTCCTGATCAGATCCACGTCGAAGCTGCAGGCCGTGGCGCAGGCAGAAGGGAAACATACCGCTTTGATACTCTCGTTCAATCCGAGATGATCGGCTTTCCCCTCCTGTTTTCTGATTCCGTGAGGCCCATCAGACAGCATTACCGAGGGAATTTGCAGCCGTTCCATGCCTTTGGTGTTCCAGAAGTCCGCACCGGAGCACATCCCGGCTTTCTCCTCAAGCGTCATGGCTGCGATCAGTTTCTTCAAGTCACGATTCACTTTTATGCATCTCCTTTTTTGCTTTGCTGTCCTAAGTTTAGCATACTCCCATTTGCATTAGCTATCATAGATTCGTTTTTTCTGTTGTTATTTGTTTTGAATTTTATGTCATCACGATTATTTGACAGATAAACCTTAATTTTGATATAATTATCTGAAAGTTGTGATAGAATC
>JAJQAS010000239.1 GCA_021203685.1 Clostridiales bacterium
TCTGACTTTTTGAGCGAAAAGAGGCGGTTTTTGCCATGTTTATCACCTGGAGCATCATCCAAAGCGCGCTGGAGCTGGGCGTGATCTATGCCCTGGTGGCTCTGGCGCTGTTCCTGAGCTACTCCATGCTGAACGTCTGTGACCTGTCCACCGACGGCTGCTTCACCTTGGGCTGCGCGGTGGGGTCGATGGTGGCCATCGCGGGCCACCCCATCCTGGCGCTGTTCGCGGCCATGGGGGCCTGTATGCTCTCCGGCTTCGTGACGGCCTTCCTCCAGACCCGGCTGGGGGTGGAGAGCCTGCTGGCTGGTATCGTTGTCAACACCGGCCTCTACACCATCAACATCTGCGTCATGGGTAAGTCCACCCTGAGCCTGAACAGCACCGAGACGGTGTTCACCATGATGAAGGCCGCCCTCTCCGGCACCCCTCTGGCGGACTACTACAAGCTCATCGTGGGGCTGCTGTTCGTGGCCATTGTGGTGGTGTTCCTGCTGCAATTTTTGAACACCCGGCTGGGCCTCTCCATTCGGGCCACCGGCGACAACGCCGCCATGGTCAAGTCCTCCTCCATCAACCCGGCCTTCACCACCACGGTGGGGCTGTGCGTCTCCGGCGCCATCACCGGGCTGGGGGGCTGCCTGCTGGGGGAATACCAGAAGTCCTGCGACATCAATATGGGCAGCGGCATGGTGACCATCGCCCTGGCCTCCCTCATCATCGGGGAGACCATCATCGGCAGCCGGGGCACCATCCCCCTGCGGGCCATCGGCGTGGTGCTGGGCAGCTGCCTGTACCGGGTCATCGTGGCCATCGCCCTGCGGTTCAACCTGCCCGCCTCCGCGCTGAAGCTGGTCTCCGCCATCATCGTGGCGGTCGCCATCGCATCCCCCCAGATCAAAAAGCTCATCGACTTCCAGCAGAAGAAAATGGCCCTCTCCGGCAGGAGCTTCTACCGGCTGATGCTGTTTCTCTTCGCCGCGCTGACCGCAGGCTGCGCCGTCTGGGCAGTGCTGCTTTCCGCTTCAAGGGCGCTGGCGGTGCTGCTGGGTGTGCTGTGCCTGGCGGCGGCGGCGTGGTTCGCCCTGGCTGACCGAAAGGTAAGAGGTGGTAAAGTATGCTGAAACTGACCAACGTCTCCAAGACCTTCAACCCCGGCACCGTCAACCAGAAGACCGCCCTGGACCGGGTGAACCTGGAGGTGCGGGACGGCGACTTCATCACCATCATCGGCTCCAACGGCGCGGGCAAGTCCACCCTGTTCAACGCCATCTGCGGCGGCTTTTACGTGGACGAGGGCCTAGTGGCCCTGGACGGGGAGAACATCACCTACAAGCCGGAATACGAGCGGGCGCGGTACCTGGGCCACCTGTTCCAGGACCCCATGAAGGGCACCGCCCCCAACATGACCATCGAGGAGAACCTGGCGGTGGCCTATCTTCGGGCCTCCAAGGGGCGGCACGCTTTCCTGAGCCGGGTCTCCGCCAAAGAGAAGGAGATGTTCCGGGAGCACCTGGCCATGCTGGGCATGGGGCTGGAGGACCGGATGAAAAACCCGGTGGGCCTCCTCTCCGGCGGTCAGCGGCAGGCCCTGACCCTGCTGATGGCCACCATCGTCACCCCCAAGCTGCTGCTGCTGGACGAGCACACCGCCGCCCTGGACCCCGGCACAGCGGAAAAAGTGCTGGACCTGACCAAGCGCATCGTGGCGGAGCGGAACATCACCTGCCTGATGGTCACTCACAACATGCACCAGGCGCTGGAGCTGGGCAACCGGACGCTGATGATGGACTCCGGGCACATCGTCTTCGACACCTCCGGCCCGGAGCGGGCCAAAATGACCGTGGAAGACCTGCTGGAGAAGTTCAGCGTGGGCACAGGCAGGGAGTTCGACAACGACCGCATTTTGCTCTCCACCGTGCAGGAGAGCGGCGCGGAGACAAAACACGAACACTGAGTGCCTTTTTGAACAACTTTACCCGTGAACCAATCGGAAAACCCCTTCGCCGTGGGAACGCATGGCGAAGGGGTTTTCCCAATCTCTGGTCACGAATCACTCAAATTTTCAATGGGCAGCCGCAGCCGCCACCAGCCCGCCCCCGGCTGGCCCAGACAGAAGCGGCTGACCACCGGCACCGCCTGCCCCACCTGCCAGGGGAAGCGCAGCTCCACGCCGTCCCCGTCTCTGTGCCAGCCCCCCTGCAAACCGACGAGGGCGGCGGAGAGTTCCGCATCTTGCAGGTGGAGCGTAGAGAAGCTGTTCCAACCTGCTGCGTCCTCCTTGGGGTTGATCTGCCCGGAGGTGGGGGCGGCCATGCCCCGGAACCGCAGGTCGGAGTGGGAAATCCGCCGCCGGAGGCGGAGCCGCTGTCCCTCTGGCGCCAGCGTCCCCAGCAGCAGCTTCCCGCCGCTGTCGGAGAACAGCCAGACCTTTTTCACGCCGCCCCCCAGGAGGGGCGCGTCCACCAAAAAGGTCATGTAACAGCCCTCGTTTTTGCAGAGGATGTGTCCCCGCAAAACGCCGTTTTCGTACAGTGGAAGATCCTGTTCCATCCTGACCCCTCCTTCACTGGTAGGAGCCTATGCAGACGTTCGAGAAACAATGCCGATGAGACCACTCCATCGCTCATAAAAAATGAAGTTTCCGTAAAAACTCCAAAGATTTTATGAAATTTTTCAAAAAGCCCTGTTCATTTTCCCCGTGGTATGCTACTATACAACCACGAAATCCGCAAAATGTGGGGAAGAAGGGTCCTTTTGAACACGAAACATTCCAAACAGTGGTTTTTCGCCATCGCTGCCGCCGCATTCCTCCTGGTGGGCCTATCCCTTTTCCTGTGGAAGACCGGCGCGCTGCACAGCCTGAAAAGCGTCAGCGACCTGCGGGACTTTCTGGCTGATTCCGCCCCCTGGTCCCATCTGGTGTTTTTCCTGTTGCAGCTCTCCAGCGTCATCATCGCGCCCATCCCCAGCAACCTGCCCGCCATGGCGGGCGGGGCCGGCTTCGGGCTGGGCTGGGGGTTCCTCCTCACCTTCCTGGCGGTGAACATTGGCAGTCTCATCACCTTCTCCCTGGCCCGGACGCTGCTGCACGACTGGGCCATGGGGGTGGCCAGCCGCAAGCTGCCCCCCAAATACCAGGACCTCATCGGGCGCAAGCGGGACAGCTTTCTGGTGATGGTGTTCCTGTTCCCCTTCTTTCCGGACGACCTGATCTGCATCCTGGCGGGGCTGACCGACATCCCTCACCGGCGTTTTGCCCTCATCGTGCTGCTGACCCGCCACTGGGGGCTGTTCGTAGCCTCGGCCATGGGGGCCTCGCTGTTCTCCCTGCCCACCTGGGCGCTCCCGCTGGTGGCGCTGGTGGGGGGTGGGGCTGTTCGTGACGGGGCTGCTCTACGGGGACAGGATTCAGGACTGGGCGCTGGCGCGGTTTCAGCGCAATTAGCAATGTGCAATTTCGCTCTTCGCTCTTAACCGGGATCGTGCTTGCCATTAACCACTAGCCACTAAAAACCCACCCGCACACCGAAGAAAAACCGGTGTGCGGGTGGGTTTTACTGTCTCACGCCTTACCCCGCATAGGGCAGCATCTCAAAGTAGTCGTACTCGGAAACCCCGTCGATATACAGCAGATAGGATTCGTCGCCCTCTCCTCGCGTGTAGGTGATGCTGCCCGTCTCGCCGATATCCTCCAGGACGAAGTAGGCGGTCTGCTGATTGTCCGTCCCCGTCAGGCGGAGCTGGGTGCCAACGGGCAGGGTGGTTGCCTCCCCGTCCAGCGTCACGGGCAATTCTTTCGTCACCGTCAGCAGATGCCAGTCGCTGTCGTCTGTGGGAATTTCGTAGAAGTCGCTGGTGGCCTGGAGCGCGCCCGCGTCATCGATGATGTAGTCCATATAGGAATCGTAGCTGCCCAACACGTCCACATGGACGCGGAGATACAGCTGCTCGGCGCTCACCGTGGCGGATTGCAGACTCACGTCCTCCAGTCGGCTCTGCTCCGCCAGAGACCCATCGGTGATTTCATAGAGGAAGGTGACGTAATCGTCCGAGGCGTAGTCCGCGTCCAGCAGCACAAAGCTGCGGCCATCGTCCAGGCCCAGCAGGTAGGCGCTGCCCAAACGGCCAAACTCGCCGATGTCCACCACCATGTCATCCAGGCTCAGGGAGATGGAGACGTTGCCGTCCACGTCCACCGCGCTGACCAGCACTTGGGCGGTCCCGGTGGACAACGACACTTCCATCGCCGTGTTGGGCGTCAGCTCGGTGACGGTCGCCTCAGCCTGGGGCTCCTCCAGCACCTGAACGGTGGTGGATGCGGCGGCCTCCGGCTCTGCCGTGGACTCGTCCGCCGGGTCAGCCTCCTGTAAAATTTCATAGCTGACAGCGTTGACCTGGGGCGGCTCGCTGGTCATCACTTCGTCGTTGTACCAGACCTGCACCAGGTCGCCCTCGTCCACGTCCAGCTCGATGGCGTCCGGGAACAGGGCGACGACGGAGCCGGATGCGATAGTTCCGCTCCCCTCTGTCACCTCGACCTCCAGCTCGTGTTCCGCGACACTGCTCACCGTCCCGGTGAAGCTCACATAATCCACTTCGTCCGCGTCCGTCCCGCCGCCTCCGCAGCCGGACAGGGCCAAAAGCAGCGCCGCCAACAGGAAAATCAACGTTTTTTTCATCGCGTGTACCTCCAGCGTTTTGTTTGCACTCCTACGGTGCTTACATTATAACAGCTCTGCCGGACACAGTCAAGAAAAGCCTCCCCGGAGTGGGGAGGCGTAGGATATAGCTCTTAGCTTCCAGCTGTTAGTTGTTCGCTAGAAGCTACTTCTTCATGCAGGTTTACCACTCCATCTGCCTTTTCAGTGACACCGGCGGAATTTGCACTTGGCCGGGCAAACGCGCTGGTCAAACAGCAAACGCGAACCTGACTAACAGCTAATAGCTAACAGCTCATTTCACCCCGATCGCCCGGGAAATGACGATTTTCTGGGCCTCGCTGGTACCCTCGTAGATTTCCGTGATTTTGGCGTCCCGCATCATCCGCTCGATGGGATAGGCCCGGGTGTAGCCGTAGCCGCCGAAGAGTTGGACGCAGGCCCGCGTCACTTCGTTTGCGGTCTCGCTGGCGAAGAGCTTCGCCATGGCCGCCTCCTTGCCGAAGGGCTGGCCCCCGTCCCGCAGTTCCGCCGCCCGCCACACCAGCAGCCGTGCGGCGTCCACCTTGGTTTGCAGCCCCGCCAGCACGAACTGGGTGTTCTGCATCTGGCTCAGCCGCTGGCCGAACTGAACGCGGGTGTTCACGTAGGCGATGGTCTCGTCGATGGCCCCTGGGCGATGCCCACCGCCTGGGTGCCGATGCCAATGCGGCCGCAGTCCAGCCCAGCCAGGGCCAGCTTAAAGCCCTGGCCTTCAACGCCCAAAATGTCCGCCGCGGGCACCCGGCAGTCGGTGAGCACCACTTCACAGGTGGCGCTGGCACGGATGCCCATTTTGTCCTCCGGCGGGCCAACGGTCAGGCCGGGGTTGTCAGCGGACACGAGAAAGGCGGTGATGCCCCGGGTCTTTTTGCTCCGGTCGGTGCTGGCAAGGATGATATACAGCCCCGCTTGTCCCGCGTTGGTGATGAAGGTCTTGGTGCCGTTGAGAACATAGTCATTCCCGTCCCGCACCGCCACGGTGGAGACGGTAGAGGCATCGGTGCCCGCGTCCGGCTCGGTCAGGGCGAAAGCGCAAAGGGTGTCCCGGTTCATTTTGGGGAGCCAACGGCGCTTCTGCGCCTCGGTGCCGTAACGGTTCAGCAGGTACATACACAGTCCCCCGTGAACCGACCAGATGACCGCCGTGGTGGCGCAGCACTTGGCCACTTCCTCCAGCGCCAGCACATAGGACATGGTATCGCCCCCCTGCCCGCCGTACTCTTTGGGGCAGGTGGTGCCGAAGAGGCCGGTGCGGAATAGCTTCTCCACCGTCTCGGTGGGGAAGCGCTCGGTCTTGTCGATCTCCGCCGCCAGGGGCTTCACCTCGTTCTGGGCGAACTCACGGGCCATTTTCTGGATGAGCAGGTATTCCGGTTTCAGTTCAAACATGGCTCAGGACTTCTTTCTGCCGTTTTCGTACTGGTAAAAACCCCGGCCGGACTTTTTGCCCAGCCACCCGGCGTTGACGTACTGCTGGAGCAGGGGACAGGGGTGGTACTTCTCCTGCCCGTAGCCCTCATACATGGTCTGCTGGATGGAAAGCACCGTGTCCAGCCCGATGAGGTCGGCGGTCTCCAGGGGGCCCATGGGATGGTTCATGCCCAGCCGCATGATGGTGTCCACCGCCTCGGCATCGCCCACGCCCTCGTAGACGCACCACACCGCCTCGTTGATGAGGGCTTGCAGCACCCGGTTGGAGACGAAGCCCGGCACATCCCGGACCTCCACGGGGGTCTTGCCCAGCTCTTTTGCCAGCAGGTGGACTTTCTGCAAGGTGTCCTTGCTGGTGGCGAGGCCGGGGATGACTTCCACCAGCTTCATCACGGGGACAGGGTTCATAAAGTGCATCCCCACCACTTTATCCGGGCGATTGGTAAAGCTGGCCAGCTTGGTGATGGGCAGGGAGGAGGTATTGGTGGCGAAAATGCACTCCGGTTTGCACACCTTGTCCAGTTCCCGGAGGGCGTACTCCTTGACGCTCAGATCCTCCGCCAACGCCTCAAAGACCATGTCGCAGTCCGCCGCGTCCCGCAGGCTGTGGGAGGGGGTGAAGTCGGAGAGGGCGGCGTCCACCGACTCCTGGGTGCGGCGGCCCTTGACCACCGCACGGGCCAGCCGCTCCGCCACCTGGCGGATGCCCTGCTCCGGGGGCGTGTGGTCCAGGTTGTTCAGCAGCGTGATATGACCGGCGTCCGCCATGACCTGGGCGATGCCCAGGCCCATCTGTCCGGCCCCTACGACCATGATTTTCATTGCAGATACCCCCCTGTTTTACTCCACTTCGATCCAGACCGCGTCGCCCTGCCCCATGCCGGAGCAGATGGCGCAGACGCCGTTCTTCTGGCCCCGGCGTTTCAGCTCCCAGAGCATGGTCATCAAAATCCGCGCCCCGCTGGCACCGATGGGGTGACCCACCGCCACAGCGCTGCCGTTGACGTTGACCTTCTCGTCCATCTCATCCCAGCTCATGCCCAAAATTTTCAGGCAGGACACCAGCGGCACGGCGGCGAAGGCTTCGTTGATCTCGATGAGGTCGAAGTCGGCCAGTGTCCGGTCATATTTCTCCATCAATGCCTGAATGGAGAGCCCCGGCGCGGTGGAGATATACCGGCTCTCGCGGGAAACTTGGGCGTAGCCCTTGATGGTCGCCAGGATGGGCGCGCCCACCGCTTCGGCGTGGCTGCGGCGCATAACGACCACCGCCGCCGCGCCGTCGTTGACGCCGGGGGCGTTGCCTGCGGTGACGCAGCCGTCGGGGACGAACAGGGGCTTGAGCTTTTGCAGACCCTCCAGGGTGGAGGTGGGGCGGGGGCCTTCGTCCTTTTCCAGGGTGAAGGTCTTGCGCTTGGATTTGACCTCCACGGGGAACCGCTCCTGGTCGAAGGCCCCTTTGGCCTCGCCAGCGGCCCAACGCTCCTGGCTCCGCTGCGCCCAGCGATCCTGCATTTCCCGCGTCACGCCGGACTCCAGCGCCACCTGCCCGCCGATGACCGCCATGTGCACGTCGTTGTCCGGGCACCACAGGCCGTCCTTCACCATGGCGTCCACCAGCTTGCCGTCGAACATCCGCTGGCCCCAGCGTGCGCCGGGGACGAGATAGGGGGCGTTGCTCATGCTCTCCATGCCCCCGGCTACGATGGTGTCGGCGTCCCCGGCCTTGATGATTTGCGTCCCCAGGGTCACGGCCTTCAACGCGCTGCCGCAGACCTTATTCAAGGTGAAAGAGGGGACGTTGTGGGGGATGCCTCCGGCCACAGCCGCCTGCCGGGCGGGGACCTGTCCCACCCCGGCGGGGACGACGATGCCCATAATGGCCTCGTCCACCTGGTCGCCGGTCAGGTTGGCCCGGCGCAGGGCCTCCTTAATGGCCAACCCGCCCAGCTGGGGGGCGGTGAAAGACGCGAGGCTGCCGCCGAACTTGCCGAAGGGGGTGCGGGCGGCGCTGACGATGACAATTTCATCCATAAACAGGACCTCCAAAGAGAAATAAAGTTCCAAATTAAAGAATCTAGTTTTCGATACTATATTACACAGTCTCTCAAGAGCTGTCAAGGGCTATTCAAGAAAAACGAGAGAACCCGCGGTCACTTTTTTCAGGCAAAACCCTGATTTAAGCTGTTCGCTTTTAGCTATTAGCCATTCTTCAGGTGCTGCTTATGAAATACGAACAACTTAAAGCCAAACGTGAAAAAGTCGTTCGCAAAACGTTACCAACTATCAGCCAAGAGTCAACACCAAGCTAGAGAAGCGAAGGACTTCAAACAAAGCGCTGCCTAGCTAAGATCTAAGAGCTTGGAGCTAATAGCTTTCTTCCGTATTGACAAGCCCCGAATTTTGTCCTATAATTCTTTTAGAAGTGAGATTTCTTGAAGGAACTGTCCACCACCTGCGTTGCCATACGGATTTGTTGACTGGGTCCGTTGGCTTTATATCGAAGAAAGGAAGGAACATCTCATGATTTACTCCGCAGAAGTGCAAAACATGTGCTCCGTCACCAAGGGCGCCTATCATGGCCCCGCTCCCATCCCCGAGGAGGGCAAGTGGGTCCAGGCCATGGAGATCAAGGACATCTCCGGCTTTACCCACGGCATCGGCTGGTGCGCTCCCCAGCAGGGCGCCTGCAAGCTGTCCCTGAACGTCAAGGAAGGCATCATCGAGGAGGCTCTGGTGGAGACCCTGGGCTGCACCGGCATGACCCACTCCGCCGCCATGGCCGGTGAGATCCTCATCGGCAAGACCATCCTGGAGGCGCTGAACACCGACCTGGTCTGCGACGCCATCAACACCGCCATGCGCGAGCTGTTCCTGCAGATTGTCTATGGCCGTTCCCAGACCGCGTTCTCCGAGGGCGGCCTGCCCATCGGCACCTCCCTGGAGGACCTGGGCAAGGGCCTGTGCGGCCAGGTTGGCACCATCTTCGCCACCAAGGCCAAGGGCCCCCGTTACCTGACCCTGACCGAGGGCTATATCACCCGCCTGGCTCTGGATGACAATTCCGAGATCTGCGGCTACGAGTTCGTCCACATCGGCAAGATGATGGAGTCCATCAAGAAGGGCGTGGACGCGAACGAGGCCCTGGAGAAGGCGAAGGGTACTTACGGCCAGTTTGCTAACGCGGCCAAGTACATTGACCCGAGAAAGGAATAAGGTGAACGAACATGGCACTGTTTGAATCTTACGATAGAAGAATCGGCCAGATCCAGCCTGTGCTGGCCGAGTATGGCATCTCCTCCGTGGAAGAGTGCCGGGAGATCTGCCAGGCGAAGGGCTTCGACCCCTATGAGATCGTCGCCGGCATCCAGCCCATCTCCTTCGAGAACGCCCGCTGGGCCTACTGCGTAGGCGCGGCCATCGCCATCAAGAAGGGCGTCAAGACCGCCGCCGACGCTGCCGACGCCATCGGCATCGGCCTCCAGGCGTTCTGCATCCCCGGCTCCGTTGCTGACGACCGCAAGGTCGGCATCGGCCACGGCGGCCTGGGCGCCATGCTCCTCCGGGACGAGACCAAGTGCTTCGCCTTCCTGGCTGGCCACGAGTCCTTCGCCGCCGCTGAGGGCGCCATCGGCATCGCCCGCAACGCCAACAAGGCCCGCAAGGAGCCCCTGCGCGTCATCCTGAACGGCCTGGGCAAGGACGCCGCCCAGATCATCTCCCGCATCAACGGCTTTACTTATGTGCAGACCCAGTTTGACTACTACACCGGCGAGGTGAAGGTGGTCAAGGAGACCGCATATTCCAACGGCGAGCGGGCTGCTGTCCGCTGCTTCGGCGCGGACGACGTCCGCGAGGGCGTTGCCATCATGCACATGGAGGGCGTCGATGTCTCCATCACCGGCAACTCCACCAACCCCACCCGCTTCCAGCATCCTGTGGCCGGCACCTACAAGAAGGAGTGTGTCCAGCAGGGCAAGAAGTACTTCTCCGTCGCTTCCGGCGGCGGCACCGGCCGTAC
>JAJQAS010000225.1 GCA_021203685.1 Clostridiales bacterium
TCCCCCTTGCCTCCCCTGAAAGGGGAGGTGGCGCGGCGTAAGCCGCGACGGAGGGGTTTCTCAGCCGCAGTTATTGATGAGGCTACCGCAAATACATCTGCAAGCTGGCATCCTCTTTGAACCTTCCCCGCAGCTCCACGGAGAAGGTCTTGGCTCCGGGCTTTTTGATGCCTCGGGCGGTCATGCAGCTGTGGCACCCTTCGATGAGCACCGCCACGTCCTCGCTGCCGGTGACTTCGGTGAGGATGTCCGCAATGTCCCGGCCAATGCGCTCCTGGAGCTGGAGCCGCCGCCCCACCATGTCGCAGATGCGGGCGATTTTCGAGAGGCCGATGACCTTCCCGCGGGGGAGATAGGCCACGGTGGCCTTCATGTCGTACATCAGCGCCATGTGGTGTTCGCAGTAGGAGAAAAAGTCGATGTCCTTCATCACCACCATCTCCCGGCTGTCGGTTTCCTCGAAGCCCTCCTCGAAGGTCTTGCCGAACATCTGGGCGATGTCGTGGTTGGAGTAGTTCATGCCGGCAAAGACTTCCTCGTACATCTTCGCAACCCGCCGGGGGGTCTCCCGCAGGCCCTCCCGCTCCGGATCGTCGCCCAGGGCCTCCAAAATGCCCCGGATGTGGGTCTCGATCGCCTTTTTGTCGATCATCGGTCATACACCTCGCTTGTCGGGGTCCCAGATGAATTTGTGCATCTGGAGCTGGATGCGCACCCCGTTCATTTGGTTTTCTATCATATAGTCCACCATCTCCGCCGGGTCAATGGCCCCAAACACGGGGCTGAGGTAGACGTGACACCGGCGGGTCAGGTCGTATTCCCGGATGACCGCCCCGGCCCGCGCTAAATCTTCCCGGCTGCCGCAGACAAATTTGACCGTGTCTCGCCCTTCCAGCAGGGCGAAGTTCTCCGGCTTCATGGCCTGTTCCCAGCCGCTGGAGGGCAGCTTGTAGTCCATCGTAAAGACCGGGCGGTGTTCCCCGCAGAAGGGGGCCAGCACCACCGCACCGTTGGTCTCGATTTCCACCCGCAGCGTCCTGTCCCGGAGCAGCAGCGCCAGCAGCGCCCCCATCTCCCGCTGGAGCAGAGGTTCGCCCCCGGTGAGGGTCACGTTGGTCACGCCGGTGGCGCGAATATAGGCGTCGATCTCCGCCGGGGACTGCTCCTCATAAGGGCAGTTCAGCTCGTTGGCCCATTGGGTGTCGCAGTAGCTGCACCGCAGGTTGCACCCCTGGAACCGGACAAACACCGCCAGCTCGCCGGCCCGGGGACCTTCGCCGTTGATGCTGATGAATTTTTCCACAACCTTCATCGTTTAACCCTCATAGGCGGCGCAGTTGTTGGGGGTCTCGTAGACCTCCACCCGGTGGACCGCGTAGCCCCGCTGCTGGATGGCCTGATAAAAGTACCGGGCGAACTCCTCCGCCGTGGGCCGGAAGGGGACGGGCACCATGCGGAACCCCTCCTCTTTCAGGGCGGCCAGGGTGGTGGGGCGGAGGGAACCAGTCTCGTAAATCAGGCTGTGGTCCAGGGTGTCACAGAGGTCTTTCAGCAGCTCTTTCAGCTCCCCGAAGTCCACCAGCATCCCCCTGGTCTGCCGCTCTGCGTCCAGAGTCTCCCCCTGAATCTCCGCCACAACCCGCCAGCGGTGGCCGTGGAGGTTGCGGCACTTTCCCTGGTAGTCCTTGAGGAAGTGGGCGGCGTCAAAGCTCTGCTCGGTTTTTAAGTAGTACATAAACAATCGTTCTCCCGGAGATGGCAAAAAAGAAGCTCCGCGCCATGCGCAGAGCCATTTTCCCCCATAACAACAATGCGGAGGAAAGACAGCCCTGGTTTTGTTTTACGACAGGATGGTGCAAACGAACTGTCGCAGGCGGTGGCCCGTGGGTAGAGTATAACACGATGAAAGGAGGAATGCAAACCCTTTCTTTTCAATTAGCAATTCAATTAGCAATTTACAATGTGCAATGATGGGTGTTCCTCTGAATGAACCTTGTTGATGATTCCAGCCGACCCCCTCTGCTGCGCCACGGAAATCAAGTGCTTTTTCGCTTGTACGCAGTTCAAATGGCTTTGAAGATTCGGAAACACGGCATCTGATGGGCAAACTTGATTTCCATGGCCCCATCAAACGCGCCCTTGACAATCCTTTTCCACACCCCTAAAATAGACTGGTGCGAATCAATTCCAATGAACAAAGGAGGGACGCCGTTGTTTCAAGTGACCAAGCGCGAGGGCAAGGCCCGCCGGGGGGTGTTCACCTGCGCCCACGGCACGGTGCAGACCCCTGTCTTTATGAACGTAGGCACCCAGGCCGCCATCAAGGGGGGGCTTTCCGCCAGAGATTTGAAGGAGATCGGGTGCCAGATCGAGCTTTCCAACACCTACCACCTCCACGTCCGCCCCGGCGACGATGTGGTGCGGCAACTGGGGGGCCTGCACCGGATGATGCACTGGGACGGCCCGATTTTGACCGACAGCGGCGGCTTTCAGGTGTTTTCCCTGGCGAAGCTGCGGGATATCAAGGAGCCGGGCGTCACCTTCCACAGCCATGTGGACGGGCGAAAAATTTTCATGGGGCCGGAGGAGTCCATGCGCATCCAGTCCAACCTGGGCAGCGACATCGCCATGGCCTTCGACGAGTGCGTGGAGAACCCTTCCACCCACGACTATGTGGAGCAGTCCTGCCGCCGGACCCAGCGCTGGCTGGAGCGGTGCGTGGCGGAGCACCAGCGGCTGAACGCGCTGCCCGACTGCGTCAACCCGGAGCAGATGCTCTTCGCCATCAACCAGGGGGGCATTTACCCCGACCTGCGCATTTGGCACGCCGACCAGATCTCCGCCATGCCGGAAGGCTCCTATGACGGAGTGGCCATCGGCGGCTTGGCGGTGGGGGAGAGCACCCAGACCATGCACGACATCATCGACGCGGTGGAACCCCACCTGCCTGCCGACAAGCCCCGCTATCTCATGGGGGTGGGGACCCCCTGGAACATCATCGAGGGGGTTTACCGGGGGGTGGACTTCTTCGACTGCGTGATGCCCGCCCGCAACGCCCGCCACGGCAAGCTCTACACCTGGGAGGGCACCATCAACATCAAAAACGAGAAGTATAAACTGGACACCCGGCCCATCGACCCGGGCTGCCAGTGCCCTGTCTGCCGCAGTTACTCCCGGGCCTATCTGCGCCACCTGGTCAAGGCGGAGGAGATGCTGGCCATGCGTCTGGCGGTTATTCACAACCTCTGGTTTTACAACGAACTGATGGCCCGCATCCGTCAGGCCCTGGACGAGGGCCGCTTTGAAGCCTTCCGGGCGGAGACCGTCGAAAAATTGCAGCGGCGGCTGTGATTTTTTCGGAAAACCCCTTGCCATTGGTGGTGGGAACCGGTATAATAATACCACTATGCCGAGTCGGAGGAACCTGTTCCGGCTGAATTAACGGAGGTAATTACTTTGGAAACCATGTATTCAATCGTTATGATCGTCGTGATGATCGCGATCTTCTATTTCCTGCTCATCCGCCCGGAGAACAAGCGGAAAAAGCAGGCCAACGAAATGCGCAACAACCTGGCCGTGGGTGACGAGATCACCACCATCGGCGGCATCGTTGCCACCATCTGCGCTGTCAAGGAAAACAGCATCGTGGTGGAGACCGGCGCCGACCGGGTCCGCATGGAGCTGATGAAGTGGGCGGTCTCCTCCAAGGGCGTCCAGACCACTGAGGACGGCAAGGGCGACAACACTGCCGACGACAAGAAGTCCAAAAAGAAGTAAGCCGTTTCCGGCTTGCGGCCCTGCGCCGCATAAATTCCCCCTCCCGCGCATACATTCGGACAGAATGGCGACGGGAGGGTGTTTTTTATGGCGCAGAGGAAAAAGGAACCGGCTCTCAGCCCGGCGGCGGCGGGGGCCACTGTTTTGACCGGCGGACTGCTGGCCTTCGGGGTCTGCCTGGCGGTGCTGGCCGGGGCCGCGGGACTGATGGCGGTGGGCAAGCTGGGCGAGGGGGCCACGTTCCGAGCCTGCTGCCTGGGGGCGGCGCTGGGCGGCTTCGTTGGGGGCCTGTACGCGGCGCTTTGCTGCAAGAGCCGCCTGCTGCCGGTGGCGCTGGCGGCGGCGGGGGTGAGCTTCCTGCTATGGCTGCGGTGTACGGCTCTGTCTCCCCCGGCAGCGCGGGGGCGTTGCTGGCGGCCGCCCTGGCGGGCGGCGGCGCGGCGGGGATTCTCGCGCCCCGGCGAAAAAGGTAAAAAAGCGGATTGCATTTCCCCTTCCGCCGTGGTATAATGCGTTTAAGCCTAAAAACGTAAGGAGGAGAGTTCCTTGAAGCATGTAAAAACCCTCAGCGGCGCGACCCTGAAGCGCAGCGCGGCCCACGGCGGCTGCGGCGAATGCCAGACCTCTTGCCAGTCCGCCTGCAAGACTTCCTGCACTGTGGCCAACCAGAAGTGCGAGCAGAGCAAGTAAGTCGTAAACCCGAAACCCGCGAAAGGGCTTCCTGCCAGAAGCAGGGAGCCTTTCTTTTGGTGATACGCCAGTGATAGTTGAAGTTTTAGCCTGGTTTTTCTTTGCATCAGCCTTGCTGAGAAACCCCTCCGCCACCGCCTTAAGGCGGCGGCCCTCCTCCCCTTTCAGGGGAGGCAAGAGGGGGTGGTGCTTGCTGTTTAGTCATCGTTTTATGCAACGGGTGGGGAATTTTTAGTAGAGAAAGCCCTTTCCAACCGCCTAAAAAATGGGGCTGGTTCAAAGAAATACCCCAAATCCGAGAAACAAGAGAGGAAACGACCTATGATCCATACCTTTGAAGCCCTGGGCTGTTACATCGCCATGGACGTGGCCAGCGGCGCAGTCCATGTGCTGGACAAACTGACCTTCGACCTGCTGAACCTGGTGGAGCCGCCCATGGGGGAACACTGCCCGCCGGAGATCATCGCCGCCCTGCCCCAGTACCAGCCCCAGGCCCTGGAGGAGAGCTGGCAGGAGCTGCGGGCGCTGGCGGAACAGAAGCTGCTCTTTGAGGAGGAGACCTACATCGACCCCGCCTGGGCGGTGGTGAAAAACACCCCCATCAAGGCCCTGTGCCTCAACGTGGCCCACGACTGCAACCTGCGCTGCAAGTACTGCTTCGCCTCCAAGGGGGGCTACGGCACCGGGCGCAAGCTGATGGACTTCGAGACAGCCAAGCGCGCCATCGACTTTGTGGTGGAGAAGTCCGGCAAGCGCCGGAACATCGAGGTGGACTTCTTCGGCGGCGAGCCGATGATGGCCCTGGACACCTGCAAAAAGACGGTGGCCTACGCCCGTGAGATCGAAAAGACCCACGACAAGCACTTCCGTTTCACCATGACCACCAACGGGATGCTGCTGAACGACGAAAACTCCGCCTACTTCAACCAGGAGATGAAAAACTGCGTCCTCTCTCTGGACGGGCGCAAGTCGGTCAACGACGCCATGCGGGTCACGGCGGGGGGACAGGGCAGCTACGATGTCATCGTCCCTAAGTTCCAGAAGCTGGTGGAAGGTCGGGGCGATCAGGAGTATTACGTCCGGGGCACCTACACCCGGGACAACCTGGACTTCGCCCAGGACGTGCTGCACATCTGTGACGACCTGGGGTTCCGCAACGTCTCCGTGGAACCGGCGGTGGGCAAGCCCGATGACCCCTATGCCATCACCGAGGCGGAGGTCCCCGCCGCCTGCGCCGAGTACGAGAAGCTGGCCCGGGCCCTGGTGGACCGGCCTGAGGTGAATTTCTTCCACTTCTACGTGGACCTGGAGCAGGGCCCCTGCGTCATCAAGCGGATGCGGGGCTGCGGCGCGGGCAACGAGTATGTGGCCGTCACCCCGGAGGGGGACATCTACCCCTGCCACCAGTTCGTGGGCAACCCGGATTTCCGCATGGGCAACCTCTACGAAGGCACCTTCGACCAGACCATCGCGGACAAGTTCGCCGGGGTCAACGTCTACACCAAGGAAGCCTGCCGGGACTGCTGGGCCAAGTTCTACTGCTCCGGCGGCTGCTCCGCCTGCAACTACAACGTCAACGGCGACATCATGCAGCCCAGTCAGGTGGCCTGCGACCTGGAGCGCAAGCGGCTGGAGTGCGCCATTGCCATCAAGGCCATTCGGGCGGGGTTGGCGGAGTGAGCTATTAGCTGTTAGCTATTATCCATTAGTAGAAACCCCTCCACCATGCTTCGCATGGTCCCCCTCCCCTTTCAGGGGAGGCGAGGGGCATAATGCTTGACGTTTGGTTTGTGCTTTTGCTCAAAAGGCACAAATTTTAGAGCGAAATCAACATGATAGAGACCTTTTGCCTCTTAGCGGATACCCTTCCGCAACCGACCACCCCTCTTGCCTCCCCTGAAAGGGGAGGAGGGCCGCCGCCTTCAGGCGGTGGCGGAGGGGTTTCCGCTGGAATAAGCGACAAGACTGATTCAAAGGGACGACCAATTTATTAAACTGTTCCGCCCCTTTCTCCGAGCGGTTTCGACATCGTATAGCAAAGCTAACAGCTAACAGCCAATAGCTAACAGCTCATAAAAATTCCCCTGTCCGCATAGGCTTGGACAGGGGTGATTTTTTGGGCAAACAAACGCGGGTGCGCCTGTGGTCGCTGCCCTCCATGCAGCCGGCCAGGGCCACCCTCCTCACCGCCGGGGGCTTCGCCCTGGGCGGGCTGCTGGGGTGCCTGTTCTCCGCCTGCCTCCAGGGGGAAGGTTCCGCCGCGCTGACCGCCTATCTGGAAAGCTATTTGACGCTGGCAAAGGCCGAGGGCGCGGCCCAGCCGGGCTGGTGGGCGGTGGGCTGGCAGGTGCTGCGGGAGGCGCTGGCGGTGGGTCTGCTGCGGTTTACGGTGCTGGGGGTGCGGCTGGTGCCCCTGGTCATGGGGGTGAAGGGCTTTCTGCTGTCCTTCGCCATCTCCGCCTTTGTCCGCTGCTACTGCTGGCGGGGATTGGGAGCCGCGCTGCTGCTCTTCGGCGGAGCGGAGTGTTTGCAGGTGACGGCGCTGTTCCTGCTGGCGGTGGAGAGCTGGCTGGGGGCGGAGCGCCGGGGCCGGGAGCTGCGCGCCGGAGAGGAAACGGAGAGCCTGCGGGTCTATCTGGTCTGCCTGCTGCTGCTGATCGGGTCGGCGGCGCTGCAAAAACTGCTGGCGGGCCCCATGGTCCGGGGACTGACGCTGCTGTTGGGATGACTTTTCTTGCAGGAAAACCTGCACCATATGCAAAATAATAGTTGGAAGATCCGGCGAACTGTGGTATAATGGCTTGTCATGAAAAATCACGCTCCGACTTATTTACAGGTGGAGCGAATACAGATAGCGAAAGGGATCGTTATGGGAAAATACTTTGGAACCGACGGCTTCCGGGGCGAAGCCAATGTCACGCTGCTGTCCCGCCACGCCTATGAGATCGGCCGTTTCCTGGGCTGGTACTACGGCGCGCGGCAGGGCAGGCACTGCCGCATCGTCATCGGCAAAGACACCCGCCGCAGCGGCTATATGCTGGAGTCGGCCCTGTCCTCCGGCATCATCTGTTCCGGCGGCGATGTCTATATGATGTGGGTGACCACCACCCCCAGCGTCTCCTATATCACCCGGACGGAGGGCTTTGACTGCGGCGTGATGATCTCCGCCAGCCACAATCCCTTCTATGACAACGGCATCAAACTGCTCAACAGCCAGGGTGAAAAGATGGACGAGGAGACCATCCGTCAAATCGAAGCTTATATGGACGGCGAGACCCCGCCCATCCCCATGGCCAGCCGGGAAAACATCGGCAGCCAGTTGGACTTCGAGGCGGGCCGCAACCGCTACACCGGCTACCTGATCTCCCAGGGCATCTACAACTTCCGGGGCATCAAAGTGGGACTGGACTGCGCCAATGGCAGCGCCTGGCGCATCGCGCAGAACGTGTTCAACGCCCTGGGGGCCGAGGTGCATATCATGGGCAACCAGCCCAACGGCACCAACATCAACAACGGCGTGGGCAGCACCCACATCGAGGGCCTCCAGGCCCTGGTGCGGGAAAAGCACCTGGACGTGGGCTTTGCCTACGACGGCGACGCCGACCGCTGCCTTTGCGTGGACGAGAAGGGCAACGTGGTCAACGGGGATCTGATCCTCTACATCTACGGGCGGTACATGAAGGAGCGGGGCCACCTGCTGACCAACACCGTGGTCACCACCGTCATGTCCAACTTCGGCCTGTACAAAGCCTTTGACGAGGCGGGCATTGACTACGCTAAGACCGACGTGGGGGACAAGTACGTCTACGAGTATATGTCCAGCCACGGCTGCCGCCTGGGCGGCGAGCAGTCCGGCCACATCATTTTCAGCAAGTACGCCACCACCGGCGACGGCATTTTGACCTCTTTGAAGATGATGCAGGCCATGATCGGTTCCAAAAAGACCCTGTCGGAGCTGGCTGCGCCGGTGAAGATCTATCCCCAGAAGCTGGAGAACGTCCGGGTCAAGAGCAAGCCAGAGGCCCAAAACGACTCCGCCGTCCAGGCGGCTGTCCAGGCCGTGGCCGACGAGCTGGGGGACACCGGCCGCATTTTGGTGCGGGAGAGCGGCACCGAGCCGCTGATCCGCGTCATGGTGGAGGCGGAGACCCAGGAGCAGTGCGATGCCTGTGTGAAGCGGGTCACCGATGTCATCATCGCGCGGGGCCATCAGGCGGTGTGAAGCCCCTTTGGCGCACGCAGCAAACGGTTATATGAATCCGTCCTGTTCTGGTCCAATCAGGATGGCGCCGCACGATTCGCAGAAGTGAATCGTGCGGCGCTGTTTTTTTCGTTTAATTCCAGGGATTCTCGGTGGGATAGGGCAGACTCTTGGGCTGGTTATAGGCGATGTCCTCCACGCCCAGGAACTTGAACACCTCATAGAGATACTTGCCCACATGGGAGAAGGCCACCGCCCCGTGGTGGGGGTACCGCTTCTGAATCAGCACGTGGCGGTAGAACCGACCCATCTCCGGGATGGCGAACACGCCGATGCCGCCGAAGGAGCGGGTGGCCACGTCCAGCACCTCGCCCTGGGCGATGTAGCTGCGCAGCGTGCCCTCGCTGTCGCACTGGAGGCGGTAGAAGGTGATGGGGCTGGCGGCGATGTCGCCCTCCAGGGTGCCGCGGGTGAAGTCCGGCTCGCTGCCTTCCGGCTCCAGGGAGCGGTGCTGGATGAGCTGGTACTTCACCGCCCGGTCGGAACACAGCTTGCACTCCGGGGTGTTGCCGCAGTGGAAGCCCATGAAGGTGTCGGTGAGCTTGCAGTCGTATTTGCCCGCGATGTCCTCGTCGTAGATGTACTTGGGGACGGAGTTGTTGATGTCCAGCAGGGTGACAGTGTCGCCGGAGACGCACATACCGATGTACTCGCTGAGTGCGCCGTAGATGTCCACCTCGCAGGAAACGGGGATGCCCCGGCTGACCAGGCGGGAGTTGACATAGCAGGGTTCAAACCCGAACTGGCTGGGGAACGCGGGCCAGCACTTGTCCGCAAAGGCCACATACTGCTTGCTGCCCTTGTGGGCCTCGGCCCAGTCCAGCAGGGTCAGCTCGAATTGGGCCATGCGCTCGTTCAATTCGGGGTAGTAGCTGCCCTCGCCCATCTCGGCAGCCATGTCCGCGCAGACGGCGGGGATGCGGGGGTCGCCCGCGTGTTCCTTGTAGGAAACCAGCAGGTCCAGCTCGGAATTTTCCTCGATTTCCACGCCGATTTCGTACAGGCCCTTGATAGGGGCGTTGCAGGCGAAAAAATCCTGTGGACGGGGGCCGAAGGTGATGAGTTTCAAATTTTTCACGCCGATGATGGCACGGGCCACGGGGACGAACTCCCGAATCATGTCGGCCACTTCCTCGGCGGTGCCCACGGGGTATTCGGGGATGTAGGCATTCAGGTGACGCATCCCCAGGTTATAGGAGCAGTTGAG
>JAJQAS010000275.1 GCA_021203685.1 Clostridiales bacterium
GTGGTGGAGCGCAGACCGTGTTCCTCCAGCTTCAGCTCGATGAGGCCGGCGGTCATGCGGGTGCAGTAGAGAGGGGCATCGATGTCCCGCAGGACGTAGGGCAGCGCGCCGATGTGGTCCTCGTGGCCGTGGGTCAGGAAGATGCCGCGAATTTTGCTCTGGTTGCGGATGAGATAGCTGACGTCGGGGATGACCACGTCGATGCCGTACATATCATTGTCCGGGAACCCCATGCCGCAGTCCACCACGATGATGTCGTTGCCGTATTCGTAGACGGTCAGGTTCTTGCCGATCTCGTCCAAACCGCCCAGAGAGATGATTTTCAGTTTTTCAGCCATAGAAAATAAAAGTGCTCCTTTCGATGATGTTATACTATGAAACCCAGCGCCGCGCAGCCCGACAGGGCTTGAACGATACAGTGCGAATGGTGCGGCGCTGTAAAAACGACTTGGTTGGGAAATGCCAACGACTTTGAAAGGGACAAAACCTGTGCTTCCAGAAATTACGAAAACGAAATAAACGGCTTGAGTTACCATATTCCTGACAAATGATGCGTTGCTCCTATATTCCGAAGGACACAGGGGAAACAGATTCGTATGTATTGACCTCTTCCCGGGGCTTGCCGGAGGTGGGTGCCGGGGCGGTCAGCCAGGCCCCGTCTCGCCCGGCTGCGCCGCCCCGCCCGCCCCGGCTGGGGCGGCGGAAGATTCAACAATGGAAAGTTATCGATCGCGTCTCCGTCCGCGGCTGAGCCGCGAACTTCTGTTAGGATTAGTATATCACGGGAAAACCGGAAAGTATACCAACTTTTTTTACAAACTGTCCAGTTCTTTGACCCGGTTACTGATAAAGTCGCACAATTCCAGGGCGATTTCGGCGGTGGCGGCTTCGGCGGAGATTTTCAGGGCTGAGAGCCGGTTTCGGGGGGAGAGGAACACCGTTCCGCCCCCCAAATTGACCCGGAGGCCCTCGCCGGTGTTTTCCGCCTGGGGGTATCCCTCGGTGAAGCGGCGCATGATTTCGCCCCGGCCCTGGGTCAGCTCCACCTCCGCGCTGCGCAGCACGCAGGCGGGCAGCCGCCCCACGAGAGACGAGAACCGCTCCCCGGTCTGTCCCAGCCGATGGCACAGCAGACAGGCGGCAAACACGCTGTCGTGGAGGGCGGTCTGTTTGGGTGCCAGTTCCCAGGCCCGGGAGCCGTCCCGGCCCAGCCGGAGGACGGTACCGCCATAGCCCTCCGCCAGCCGCTCCGCCGCCACCGGCGCGGTGGGAGAGAGCGCCAGCTCCTTTTCGCCGCTCTCCAGCAGCAGGAGCGCCGTCAGCAGCAGCATCTGCTCGGAGGAGACGGCGCTGCCCTGCTCGTCCCTGGCGAAGAGCCGCCGCCCGTCGGCGGAGGCGGAAAAGAGCAGGGGGCCGTCCGCCTCCGTGACCTGCATCCCCAACGTGGTCAATGCGGTGCGGAGCATCTGGTTGCACTGGCCATGTCCGGGCACCCGCACCTCCAAGGGGCGCACCGCTCCGCCGCCGGAGGCTCGCACTGCCTCGTGGAGATAGGCCCGGTCCACGCCGGACAGCTCCTCCCGCTGGCCCATCTGCCCGGCAGGGGCCCGGTGGAGGGTCCCCCGGAGCAGGGCGCTCTCCAGCTTCCGCTGGCGGGGGCGGCTCAGGGGCAGGCCGCACCGGTCGGAGAAGTGCAGCGTCATCTGCTCCCCGTCCTGCCGCAGGAACAGGGAGACGGGGAGGCCGTAGAACCCGCCCACCCAGGCGGCAGCGGCGGGGGTGGAGCCGTCCTGCCAGGCCACAGTGCCTCCGGCGGCGGAACTGCCCGCAGCGGCGGCCAGGGCCAGAGAGTGGGCGGCGGTGCCGCCGTGACAGCCCAGCCCCACCTTGCCCTCCTCGGCCAAAAGACTCCCAATGGTCACCAGCAGCTCCGGGGTGATCTCCAGTCCCACGGTGCCGCTGATGGTGCCGCCGTCGCCAAAGGTCAACCGGCCCCGGTCGTGGCCGGAGAGCAGCGAGGCGTTGAGCCGCGCCCCGGCAGGGACCCGCAGGCCGGGCCAGACCTTCACGCCGGGCCGCAGAATGGCGTTTTGCTCCACGGCGGCCCCGGCTCCCACCACCGTTCCCTCGTTGAGCACTGCGCCGGACTGGACGGTGGCCCCAGGACACAGAATGGAGCCGTTCAGCGCCGCGCCGGGGCCCAGGTCGGCCCCCAACACCACGCTGCCTTGGACCACGGCTCTGGCTCCCAGCGTTGTGCCGTCCGCCAGTACTGCGTGAGGGCCGATGAGGGCGTGGTCGCCGATGGTAACCCGCTGGCCGATGGCGCAGGGCGGGATAATGGTGGCTGTCTCCGGCAGGGGAACGGCGGACCACACGCCGCCCCGAATTTGAGGCAGGTTCATGTCCAGCCTGATTTTTCCGTCCAGCGCGTCCTTTGCCGCCTGGAGGTAGGCGGCGCAGTCCCCAATGTCCCGCCAGTAGCCGTAGGGCAAAAAGCCGTACAATGCCGCCCCCTGTTCCAGCAGCCGGGGGAACAGGTCCCGGCCAAAGTCGCAGACCGTCCCCGGCTCCACCTGCTCGATGGCGGCGCGGGAGAGGACGTAAATGCCCGTGTTCACTTGGTTGGTGAACACCTGGCCCCAGCCGGGTTTTTCCACGAACTGCAATACCCGCCCGTCCTCGTCGGTGCGCATCAGACCGTATTCCAGCGGGGTGGCGGAGCGGTGGAGCAGCAGCGTGGCGGCGGCTTTGTGCTGCCGGTGGAAGTCGATGGCCCCGTTCAGGTCGAAGTCACACAGGGCGTCCCCGCTGAGCACCAGAATGTCCGGGTCGTCCCCCCAGAAGTCCATGCAGGCCCGCACCGCCCCGGCGGTGCCGAGGGGTTCCTCCTCCCGGAAGTAGGTCAGCGCCATGCCGTAGGCGCTGCCGTCGCCAAAGTAGTCCTCCACCGCTTCAGGCAGGTAGTGGAGGGTGATGGCTGCCTCCCCGATGCCGCTGCGCCGCAGCAGCAACAGACTGTGCTCCAGCAGGGGACGCCCCAGAAAAGGTACCATCGGCTTGGGCAGTTCCGCAGACAGGGGGCGCAGGCGGGTACCGCTGCCCCCGGCGAGAATGATCGCTTTCATAGAAAAAGCCGTCCTTCGTTCAGTATTTATCACCAGTATGGACGGGTTTTCACGGAGTTATACACAAACTGGAGCCCCTTTTTCCGTGTAGGGGCGGCTCTTCGCTGCCCAGGGTTAGCAGTTGGTTCCTGCGGGCGGCCACGGGCCGCCCCCACAGGTTGTTCGGTATCGTTTCCGCGCAAAAAGTTGAATTTTCCACAAAAAAGGGCAAAGATACGCAAAAAGTCGAAGTCCCCTCTCCTGGCATGAGAGGGGACTTCTTTGAGAAAGAGGAATATGCAAACACCCCATAAGGTGGTATTTGAGGGGGAAACTGCGCGGCCACCCGCGCACCTCGCCGCGAGGCGACGATGGAGGCCCGGTGTCAGACGAATTGCTCATTGCCAATTGCAAATTGCTAATTTAAGCGAACACCCGCATGGGCCGGTACTTGATCTGGAAGGCCACTTCCCGGTCCATAACGCCGCCGATGGCGGAGACCAGCGTGCCGGTGCAGAGGGCGGAGACCACGGTGCCCAGGCCAATGCCCACGATGTGGCCGGTGAAAACCAGCGCCAGGCTGACGCTGAGGCACAGGGAAATCACATTGAAGCTGGTGTTGAAGGTGCGGTAGTTCCAGTGGAAAAAGCTGGTCATGTCCCGGTTGAAGGTGTCAAAGGGCATGATGGGCATCAGGCACCGCTGGAGCATCCACATACTGAAGCAGGTGACGCAGAACCCCACGGCGTAGCACACCACCTGACCCGCCAGGGTGACGGGGGCGGTGAGGACGGCGGCGAACACATCCAGCAGACTGCCAAAGGCCACGGACAGCACCAGCGAGACCAGATAGCCCAGCTTCCACCGGCGGGTCACCACCACCAGCATTACCAGCACAAAGATTTGCACCAGATAGTTCCAGGTACCAAAGGACAGGCCGGTGAAGATCTGGCTCAGCACATAGGAGACGGAGGAAAGGCAGGAAATGCCCAGGCCGCTTTTCACCTGTAGCTCTACGCCCAGGCTGTCCAGCAGCAGGGCCACCACCAGCGCGTATTCGCCGGAGACTGTTTTTCTATGTTGATTCAATGCGTATTTCATCACAAAAACCTTCTTCCCTTTCGGTGGCCTTATCATAGCGCGGTTTTTGCTCGATGTCCAATGAATCATTCTTGCATTTTCCATAGAAAACATCTATAATAACGGTAGTACAAAATTTCTACAGGGAGACGTAAACTATGAACCTCTATCATCTCCGCTACTTCACCGTCCTGGCCCGGCTGGAGCATTACACCCGGGCGGCGGCGGAGCTGAACATCACCCAGCCCAGCCTGAGTCACGCCATCTCCGCCCTGGAGGAGGAGCTGGGCATCCCCCTCTTTGAGCGAACGGGCCGCAACGTGACCCTGACCAAATACGGCGGGCTGTTCCTCCGGGACGTGGAGCAGGCCCTGGCCGCCCTGGACCAGGGGGTGGACCGGCTCCAGCGGGTGCGCTCCGGGCGGGAGGTCATCGACCTGGGGTTCCTCCGGGGCATGGCCACCAACCTGGTGCCGGAGTTGATCTCCGGCTTCCAGGCCACGCCAAAAGGCCGGGAGGTGGAATTCCGCCTGATGACCGATAACACCCAGGGTCTGCTGGACAGCCTGGCCGCCGGGCGATGCGACCTGATTTTCTGCTCCAAGGCCCACGCGCCGGAGGCGGACTTTTTCCCCGTCTCCCACCGCCCCCTGAGTCTGGTGGTGCCGGAGGGCCATCCGCTGGCCCAATACGACCATCTCAGGCTGGAGGACACCCTGCACTACCCTCACATCATCTTCACCAAAACCGCCGGTATCCGGGCGGAGATCGACCGGCTCTACGCCCGGCTGCCCCAAATGCCCACCATCGCCTACGAGATTCAGGAGGACCAGGACATCGCCGGGCTGGTGGCCCACGGCTTCGGGGTGGCGGTGCTGCCGTGGATGTACCTCTTGAACACCCTGCCGGTGAAGGTCATTCAACTGGACGAGGCGGACGTGCAGCGGTATATCTACCTGGCCGCCCCCAAAGGGCGGTATCTCTCCCCGGCGGTGGCGGCGTTCCGGGATTTTGCGCTCCAGCGAACCCGGGGCGGGGATTTGTGACAAAAAGAGGCCCCGGAGCGGCATCGAAGCCGCCCCGGGGCGAGAGAGAGAAACCAATCGAGGAGATGAATCAAGTTTACCGGGTGCGCAGCAGCTGGGACAGCCGCTCCATCAGGGTGGTGTGCTGGTGCTGCTGGCTCAACAGTGCTCCGAAGTTGTCCGCCGCCATCCAGGAGGGCGCGGCAGGAGCGGTGTAGTTGTTCAGCGTCAAATCAGAAACCATAATCATTGTCAGTACCTCCATTTTTGATGTTATTTGTGCAGCCGTTTGGCTGACTGTTGCTTTCCTTCTGTGACTATAGAATAGCACATCCTGGGGAGTTTGCAATGTGTGGATACCCTAAAGTTTCAGATTTGTCTTGTGCTAACAGCACAAAGTGTGATATACTACTTTTAGAAAAATTCCGGTCGAATAAAGGAGGCATTTTTATGGCGCTGACGGTGCGGGAACTGATCGAACAGACCAGGAGCAAATACCGCCTCAAGCTGCTGGCGGGGGCGGACTCCCTGGACTTTGTGGTCACCTGGGTCCACATGACCGAGGACACCAGCGTGACGGAGTTCTTCTGGGGCAACGAGATGGTGGTCACCAGCGGGTACACCGCTCAGAACGAGGCGGGGCTGCTCCACTTCATCGACGTGCTGGAGGAAAAACGCTGCGCCGGGGTAGTCATCAACGTGGGCAAGTACATCAACGAGGTTCCGCCCCGGGTGCTGGACTTCTGCGAGGAACGCCACCTGCCCCTGCTGACCATGCCCTGGGACATGTCCATCACCGAGTTCGTCCGGGAGTGCTGCTCTCTCATCGACAAGAGCAGCCAGAACGAGGAGGCCCTGGCCGACGCGGTGATCTCCACCATCCTCTCCCCCATGGGGGCGGGGCGGCAAAAGGAACGGCTGGCAGACTATTTCCACGTGGAGCGGGGATTCACCATGCTGGCCCTGTGGGCGGAACTGCCCGCCCCCCTGCGCAACGTGCTGGATCAGCGGAGCACCCTCCGGCTCCACACCGCTCTGCGGCCCTTCGACTTCTCCTACCTGATTTTCCGATACAAAAAGCGGTTTTTCATCCTGCTCAACCAGCGTGACCGGCAGCTCTCGGTGCAGGTCAGCCGCAGGATTTTGGACACCATCCACCAGAACATCCCCGACCTCTCGGCGCAGATCGGCGTGGGGGAGCCGGTGGACACGCTGGAGCAGCTGGCGGACACCTTCCACGCCGCCGTCTCCGCCCAGCGGCGGGCCTCCCTCCAGGGGATGGACATCGTGCAGTTCCAGGACATGGGGTTTTACAAGCTGCTCTACTCCGTGCCGGACGACAGCCTTTTGGAGAGCTACTACCACGAGATGATGGACCCCCTGCTGGAGCACGACCGGCAGACCGGCAGCGTCTACACCGAGACCCTGTTCCGCTACCTGCTGACGGACGGCAGCCTCCAGGCGGTGGCCGCCGCCATGTACACCCACCGGAACACCGTGGGCTACCGGATGGGCAAAATTCGGGAGCTGCTGGGCCAGGATTTGGACAGCCAGCAGCAGCGGATGCCCTACCTGCTGGCGTATCATGTGGGGGTCATTTTGAAGCTATGCGAGGATTATGAATAGCGGTTAGCCCTTGGCTGTTAGCCAGAAGCTGTTGGCTTTTTATGGAAATGTCCCTACACAGTAAACCAACAGGATTCAGTCCTTTTTAGAGAAAAACGCCCCCTTTCCAATGAAAGGAGGGCGTTTTCGCTGCGAATCGTTACTGCTTTTCCCGCCGCAGCGTCCCCGCCGCCGCCAGCGCGGCGAACAGGCTCCCCGTCAGCAGCACGACAAGGGTGATGTCCCGCGCCGGGGTGAAGGTGGTGAACCGCCCGCCCGTCACGCAGAGGAAGCTCAGCAGGAAACACGCGGTCAGCTCGAACAGCCAGAAGCAAACCTTCCCGGCCCGGTACCTCCGCAGCGCGGCCCACAGCCCCACCAGCACCACCGCCGCTGCGAGGCCGGTCAGCAGACCGGGGGTCAGGTCTGTGGCCTCCGTCGCCATGTAGCTGCCGCTGCGCAGCCGCACAGAATCTTTTTTCCAAATCAGTTGGTCGCCGTAGGTCGGGTGGTAGAGGAAAATGCGGTCCGCGTAGAAGAGCGGTGCCCCGGTCTGCTGCCGGAGCAGCCGCCCCAGGGGCGTGTACCACAGCAACAGCCCCACGTTGTCCTCGTAGATGTCGCGCTCCGGGTCCTCCGCCTCCTCTACCAGCTCGAAGGTGGTGATTTCCCGGTAGCCGGTGACCTGGGAGTCGAAGGAGACGGCCACCAGGTTGGAGTCCTCGTTGGCAGTCACCGTCACCAGGTCGGTGTCGTTCAGATAAATGGGCCGGGTCAGCCAGGAGAACCCGGCCAGCAGCGCGGACAGGGTCAGCGCCGCCGCCAGCAGGGGCGCACCCCAGCGGTGGGCCTTGCCGGAGTGCTTCTTTGGCGTTGCGGACGGCGGCGTTTCGATCTGGCCCCGACGCTTCGGCAGGAGCGTCCAGACAGCCAGCAGCGCCACATAAATCGCCCCGGCGGTCAGCAAAATCAGCGCAAAATCCCACTGCATTTGATAGGTGCGCCCATCCGTCCCCATAATGCACAGGTGGGCCAGCACATACGCCACCGGCAGCCAGAACAGGGTGCGGAACACCGTCCCGGCCCGCTTCTTCCGCAGCAGCAGCCAGAAAACACCCAGCACCGCCGCCGCTGCCGCCGCAAGGAGCGCGTAATAGTTCAGCGCCAGCCGGGGCATCAGCCCCCCGAAGGAGACCGGCCCCTCCGGGATCGCCCCTTCCCAGGTCTCCACTGGGTAGTAAGCGGCGTCGCCGCCCAGCGGGGTGACGAGGTAAAAGTAATCGGTGTCCGCGTCCAGCAGAAGGCCCTGCTGCTCGATGCCCTGTAAGCTCTTGCCCAGCAGCCGATCCAGGGGGGTGTACCAAATCATCACAAGAGCGAGGTTTTTCCCCGCCTCCGTTTCGATGGTCTCCAGCCGGTAGCCGGTGACGGAGTCGTCGAAGGTCACGCAGTAGCGGCCATCCGCCAGCTCCTCCACCTGAACCAGCGTGTCCGCGTTGCCCTGATAGCCCAGGTAGACCGGCTTGGTCAGGTGAGCCAGCGCCACCAGCGCCGCCGCCAGCACCAGCGCCGCCGCCAGCAGCACGCTGGCCCGGCGGCGGATTTTGAGGGCGCTGCGCACCTGTCGCAGGGGCATCGTCTCCTCCGGCAGGGAGGGCGGGGCCTGCTTCATGTCCTCCAGCGCGGCCCGGCAGGCGGGGCAGTCCGCCAGATGTTCCTCCACCAGCGCGTTGGTGGCCGGGGTGGTCAGCCCCTCGGCGTAGAGGGGGAGCAGGTCGCCCATCACTTCACAGTTCAGCTTCATGTCGATTCCTCCAGTTGGGCTTGCAGCTTTTTACGCGCCCGGTGATAGGTCACACAGGCCCAGTTCTCGCTCTTGCCGAACAGAGCGCCGATTTGCCGGAAGCTCAGCTCCCCCAGCGCCCGCAGCAGGAACACCTCTTTGTAAGGCTCCGCCATTCGGTGCAGCAGGGCGTAGGCCCGTTCCGCCTCATCGGTGACCAGCGCCCCGCCCTCCGGGTCGCCCTCGGCGTTGGGTTCCGGCAGGTCGTCCAGGCTGACGCTCTCCTTCCGGCGGCGCAGCTCGGAGTAATAACACCGCTTGGCGATTTGGCATAGCCAGACCCGCACGTCGCAGTCCCCCCGGAAGCGGCCAAAGGCGTTCATCGCCTTGAGGAAGGTCTCGCTGGTCAGGTCCTCCGCCAGGGTGGGGTCGCCAGTGAGCTTTCTCAGGTAGCGGTATACATCCTGAAAGTAGACGCGATAGACGGCGTCAAAGGTGTCCATGGGCCTGTTCACCTCCCTTTTACTTCTCTCTGTCTATAAGACGCGGAAACCGAAGAAATCTGACAGGGGTTTGAAAATTTTTTCGTTCGGGGAAAACCCTCCACCATGCTTCGCATATGCCGCCTTTAGGCGGCGGCGGAGGGGTTCCCGCCGGAATCACCGACCAGACTGATTCACAGGGATAACCCTAATTGCACATTGCACATTGCTAATTGCTCATTCCGCTTGACAGGTGTGCGTTTATCGAAATCACGGCTCAGACATAAAAAAGCGGGGCCGCCCCACGAGAGAGCGGCCCCATAGAAGGGAAACAGAAGTTTGTAAATTAGTACCCCATGTCCGGGTTGGCGGCGGCCACAGGCGCGGGAGGCTCGGGCTTATCCACCACGCAGGACTCGGTGGTCAGCAGGATAGAGCAGACGGAGGAGGCGTTCTCCAGAGCGGAGCGGGTGACCTTGGTGGGGTCGACGATGCCGCTGGCGATCATGTCGCAGTAGACTTCCTTGTAAGCGTCGAAGCCGTAACCCACCCGGCCGGAGTTCAGGACGCGATCCAGCACCACGGAGCCGTCGATACCAGCGTTGGCGGCGATCTGCTTGATGGGGGCGGTCAGGGCCTTGGCGATGATCTGCGCGCCGGTCTTTTCGTCGCCCTCCAGGGTGTCCACCAGAGCGTTGACGGCGGGGATGGCGTTGACATAGGCGGTGCCGCCGCCGGCCACGATGCCCTCTTCCACAGCGGCGCGGGTGGCGTTCAGAGCGTCCTCCACGCGGAGCTTCTTCTCCTTCATCTCGGACTCGGTGGCAGCGCC
>JAJQAS010000233.1 GCA_021203685.1 Clostridiales bacterium
CCGTAGGCGTGGAGGCCCTTCACCGCGTCGGAGAAGTTCTTCTCCAGCCGGTACGCCTCCAGCTCCACCAGCTGTTCGGCGAAAGACCCAGCCGCGTTGGTCCCGGCGATGATTTTATAGTTGGTCCCGTTGGTGTTGGGGACGTTGTTGCTCAGGTGGATCTGGAACCCGGCGGCCTCGCCCACCAGACCGCCCTGGAGGATGGCCTGGTTGTAGCCGGTGCCGTTGCCCACGAACCGCTCGTCCTTCAGCAGCAGCGCGTGGAACCAGGGCGGCACCACCACCCAGCGCCCCATCATGGGCACGTTGCCCTCGGAAAGGGCGGTGCCCAGGTCCACCAGGTAGTCGTAGGCGTTGGCGGCGGTGGGGGTGACGGCGGTGCTGTCGGTGTAAAGCACGTTGTCCGCCGCGCAGCCCTCCAGCAGCAGGTTGGCCAGGTACTGGTCCACCACGTCGTTGATGCCATAGCTGGCCCGCTGCATGGCCGCGTCGATGAGCTTGGGGTTGGACTGGGCGTTGTCGATGTCCTTCACCTGGAAGTTGAAGTACTTGGCCTGGTCGATGACCAGGTTCTGCTGCTCCCCGTCCAGCTCCTCCGGGTCGGCGATGTCGCTGCCGTCGTAGTCCTGAATGGTAATATTGCCCAGCTGATTGATGTGGACCGTGTCGCCGTAGGCGCGGATCTCGCCCTCGTAGTCCCGGTTCATCAGGCTGGCGTACACGTGGACGTTGTCCAGGTGGTCCAGCAGACGCGCGGACCAGATTTCAGGAATAAAGTTGTCAAATGCCATAGAATCCCTCTCTCCTTATGATGTAAGAATGATGTGATGGTGGTTTGCCGCCCTCACCGGGCCAGCGCTCTGGTGATCTCCTCCCAGTGCTCGTTGATTTCCCGGCGGGACATCCCCCGCAGGCTCTCCCGGCTGTAGCTGCGGCCCCGGGCCGGTTCTTTGGGGACATGGGTGCCCCGCATCCGCTCGGTGACGGCCTGGGACAGGCTCTCCCGGAACAGGGCCTCGAACAGTTCCACCTGTTCCAACGCCTGGGCCTCGTCCCGCCCGGTCAGGAACCCGGCGAAGGCGGTGGGCAGGCCCCGGCTGGCCAGCTCCCGGCCAACCGCATCCTCCAGCCGCTGGGCGGCGAAGGCCGCCCTCTCCTCGTCCAGAGCCTTTCGCTCCGCCTCCAGGGCCTGGCGCATCAGCACCGGCCCCTGCTCCGGCGGAGCCGCAGGCAGTTCCACCGGCTCCTGCTGTTCCTCTCTGCGTTCTTCCTCGTTCACGTTTTCCCTCCTTCGTATTGTTTAGTGTAATGGTGTTTCACAGGTTCTCGCGCTCTGCACACTAGCCACTAATCACTAGCCACTGACCTCCTCTCCCCGCTGCCGCCGAATGTTTTCCAGCGCCTCCGCCGGGTCGCGGATGAACCACAGCTGGCTCAGCAGCGTCTGGTCGTCCACAATGCCCTGGAGCCGGGTCACCATCTCCACGATCTCGCCCTCGTCGATGGGCATATTCACCGTGAACACCACGTCCACGTCGTTGGTCGCCACGAGGTCCATCTCCCCCTTGGTGTAGAGCCACCGGTTGTAGAGCCGGAACCGCTCCTTGAGGCCCCGTTCCATCCGGCGAATTTTGTTCTTCACCATCAGGTTCATGGTCAGCAGCTTGAGCTTCAACGCCTGTCCGCTGGCATTTCCGGCGAACTTCTCGTCGGACATATCCACCGTCAGCGTCATCTTGTGCATCTCCCGCACCAGCGCGTCGGCCAGCACCTGCACGCTCTGCTCGTCGAAGGTTTTTTGGATGTACTCCACCCGGGCGTCCAACGGCGCGCCGTCCAAAAACTTTTCCCGGGCCAGACGGCCCTCGTCTCCCTCCCGGAGGGTCATGCCGAAGAACACCAGCAGGGCGTCCACGAACTTCTTTTTGTCGGTCAGGCGGCTGCTCATCAGCTGGTCGTAGGCGTCAATCAGGCTGATGATCTGCTCGAAGTCCCCCTGCCGCTCGCCGTTGTTCTCGTAGCCGATGACCGGCACCTCGCCAAAAAAGTGCTCCCGCGTCTCCCCTACCTGGTGAAATACCGCCGTTTTCAGGTCGTCGCTGCGGAAATCCTTCTCGGTGCGGTCGGTGTAAACGGTCAAAAAGTAATACTTCTCCCGGGCGGTGGTCTCCCGCCGCTCCCACACCAGGGCGAAGAGCTTGTTGTGCTCCACCGTGGAGTCGCAGACCAGAATCCCGCTGCGGGGGTCGATTTTGGCACTGCGGGGCCGGGGCTGCTCCTCGCTGGAGGCGTAGCACAGCTCCAGGCACTCGCCAAAAATCCCCATCCCCTTGCCGATCTCCTGGTCCACCTCGCTGATGTGCTGCCGGTCGAAGCAGTCCAGCAGGGGAGAAAGGTCCAGCGGCTCCCGCGCCGCCTTCCGGCGGCCCAGGCTGACCTCCACCCCGCCGAAGGGGCCGCTCTCCTTTCGGCGGCGGGGGTTGCCGTCATACTTCACCGGCTCCCCCAGGTAGTACCCCAGGCCGATGTCCACCACATACTTGGCGTAGTTCACCGCCACCTGTACCTCATCGGCGTTCCCTCTCCGCCGCAGAGCGGGGTGCAGCCCCCGGTAGTAGTCGTCCAGCCGCTGGTAGCGGCCTGCGGCCGCCTCCGCCCGCTCCACCAGGTACCGCAGCACCTCCGGGCGGATGGCCTCCACATCAGGCACTTCTTCCCGGTCTAAGTAGCAAATCAATGGTTTTCCCCTCCTTTTGGTTCCGATTTTCGATGGTTTGTGCCTCCCTTGGGGCAGCTATTAGCCGTTAGCTTTGAACAGCTAACCTTTTTGGCTACCTCTTTAACACGGCCTAGTCGGGGTTTCCTCGTTATCTGTGATAAGCCCCAGCAATAAACCACAACGTTTTGTTTCACGGGCTAAGAGCTAACAGCTAACAGCTAATAGCTAAAAGCTCCATCACATCCCTTTGGGCCGCCGCCCGGCTCTCGCGCTCCCCCGCATCACCACGGTGGAGACGAAGTACCGCACCGCGTCCATGCAGTGGTCGTGGTCCTTCACGGGCTTGTCCACCCCCTGCGCGGCGGCAGTCTCGTCCCAGACGTAGGCCCGGAACTCGCTGATGGTGCGGGTGCAGGCACTGGAAAAGAGCAGCTTCCCCTCCCGCAGCAGCTGGCTGACGTTCCGTATCCCGTCCAGCACCCGGTTGTCCGCCGCCTGAACGGGCAGGCCCCGCCGTTGCAATTCGATGATAAAACTGGCCGCCGACGGGTCAATTATCACCATTCGGGGATAAAAACCGGTTAAAAAAAGCACCAGGTCGTCTGCGTACTCGCCGTCTGTCTTTTGCCGCTGCCGCTGTCGCCCGTCCCAGCAGTACTCCCGCAGGCAGACCCACCGGCCTGCCCGGTCCTTCTGCCACAGCAGGAACACCGTGGGGTTGCGGGTACCGTAGTCCACGCTGACGCAGCAGTCCCCCGCCGTCTCCGGCAGTTGAGCGAGGACGTGCCGCCGGGGGTCGAAGCCATCATAGACCAGCCCCTCCGCCGCCACCCACAGCCCCCGGACGTACCGGTCATAGAACACGCCGGTGTACAGCCGCTCATATCTGGCCCGGATGTCCGGGGCCAGGGCGGGGTTATCCTCCATGGTGAAGTGCAGGTACAGCAGATTCCGCGCCCCGGCCTGTTTGACCCACTCCCGGTAGAACCAATGTTCCGGCCCCGCCGGGTTGCAGTTGAACCAGAACTTGCTGCCCGCCACGCTGCACCGGGCCAGGGCCTGTTCCACGAAAGACCGGGGCATCAGCGCCACCTCGTCCAGCAGCACCCCCGCCAGCGTCATCCCCTGAATGAGGGCGTAGGAGGATTCGTCCTTGCCGCCGAACAGGTAATAGGTGTTGCGCCTGCCGCCGCCGGTGACGGTGACGCGGTTCTCGCTCCGCCGCTCCTGGAAGTCATAAATGCCCTCCAGCCACTGGGGCATCCCGTCGGTGACGTTGCGCCGGAGAGATTCGATGGTTTTGCCGCAAATGGCAAACTTTTCCCCATCAAATCGGTTCATACTCCAGAGCAAAAACCCCGCCGTCATCGAAAGGGTCTTGCCGCTGCGGACGCTGCCGTCGCAGAGGATGCCGTCCCTTCCGGCGAACTCACTCCGCCGCCACCAGGTCAGCGCCAGCCGCTGCCGGGGGCTGAAGCTCTGGTATTGCATCGGTGTCAACGCCCCCTTCCTCATCCAGAAGATAGAGAAGGTTGTTCTCCGGCTTCGGTCCGACCGCGCCGTCGCCCCACTTGTCCCCCTTGCGCTTTTTCAGCCACAGGGAGATGGCGCTCATGTCCGGCCCCACCTGCTTGGTGGTCTCCACCTCCTTCCGCTCTCCTTTGGCGCTGACCTCCACCCGTTTCTCCACGCTCTCGTAGCCCAGGGCCTTGCGCAGCAGGGCGTCCTCCACCTGGAAGTCCACCGCCTCCGGGTCCACCTCCAGCGCCCGGCGAAAAGCCGCGTCCCGCTTTTTCCACCGGGCCAGTGTACAGGCGCTGATTCCAATTCTCTCCGCGATCTCCTCCTCGCTCCTGCCCTCCCGCCGCCAGCCGGCCAGCTTGGTCAGCCGCGCCTCGGTCAGCCAGTCCTCGATTTTTGACATCCGCGTTCCCCCTTCCTTTGTTGCTGTCTGCATTATAGCACATTCGTTCGATTTTTACCAGGACTGTTTTTCCGATTTCCGCGTTTTTCCCGGTTTTTTGAGGGATATGTGTATGTTATGGTACACAAAATACATATTTCCCCCGGAGAGACCGGGGCGCCCGGCTCAGGCCGGAACAGCAAGCAGGATGCTGACGCCATTCCTGGCGTCAACAGCCGGGCAACCTCTTTTCCCTCCAATAACCCGGCCCGGAGCGGAAACAGCCGCAGGAAAAAAGTGAATTTTCCAGGAAAGAAGATTGTTAAAATCTTGACAGGCTTCTATTGGTCGTGTAGAATGATAGGGAAAGCCTAAGAAAGGCATCTGGCAAGGAAGAAGCATCTGTCGGGAAACCGCTGCCGATGAAAAAGGCGGCCTGTTTCCCAAGACGGCGCCGTGCGGGGCGGCAAAACGCCGCGGCACTCACTGCACGGCGCCGTTCCAAGAAAAGGAGGACAATCATGAGTGTTACGCTGAATCGGGACGCCTTTTTGGCGTCCGAACCGGAAATTGACGTGACCCAGTTCCGCAAGGTGGCGTTAGACCTGCCCTATGCGGACCAGTCACCCAACCAGATCCTGGACGTGTGGTACCCGGAGGACGGGGAAGGCCCCTACCCGCTGGTGATTCTGTTCCACGGCGGGGCCTTCGCCGCCGGGCACAAGCGTTCGTTTTACATCACCTCCATGGCCAAGCCCATCTCCCAGGGATATGCCGTGGCAACGGTGGAATACCGCCTTTACACCGAGGCCAAGTGGCCCGCCCAGCTCATCGACGGCAAGTCGGCCATCCGCTATCTGCGGGCCAACGCGGAGCAGCTGAACCTGGACCCCGACCGCTTCGCCCTGTGGGGCAACTCCGCCGGCGGCAACGTGACCCAGCTGTTGGCCGTCTCCGGCGACCAGCCTGAGCTGGACGACCTGACGGTCGGCGTCCCCGCCTCCGCCAAGATCCAGGCGGCCATCGCATGGTATACCACCAGCGAGCTGATGAGCGCGGAGCAGTTCGGCACGGACATTGCTGAAAAACGCAACGCCTCCGGCGCCGGCAAGGGCATGATGCCCAACGACGGCCAGAACGCCTCCATGTTCGGCGACCTGCTGGGCTACCTGCCCCTGCTCTACCCGGAGCGGACCATGAAGGCCAGCCCCATCTCTTTTGTGAAAGAGGACTGCCCCCCCCATGCTGCTCCAGCACGGCACCAACGACATGGTCATTGACTACCACCAGTCCGTCTATATGTACGAGAAGATCAAGGAGGTCTGCGGCGAGGGCCGGGCCGAGCTTGACCTGTTTGAGGGAGAACCCCACGGCTCCCAGGTCATCAAGGGGGATGAAAACATCAACAAATGCATCGACTTTTTGGACGCGGTACTGTGGGACGGGAAGAACCCCTACCGCAAGCCCCTCCAGCCGATCCGCATTGTTGAATAAATCGCGCAGCAAGCGCAAGGAAAGAGGAAGAGTATGGCAACCACAATTTCTGTCATCGGCCTGTTGGCCGCGGCGGCGCTGTTCATCGTCGTCGTCTGGAAGGGACTGGATGTGTTCACCTCCACCATCCTGGTCTCCTTCATCATCATCATCACCAGCTGGATGAACTGGTGGGACTCGCTGAGCAATTACGCCTCCGGTTACACCAGCTTTATCTCCAGCCAGATCTTCGTGCTGGTCATTGGCGCCGTCTTTGGCGAGATGATGGCGGCCTCCGGCGCCGCCGAGTCCCTGGCCAACGTCATCACCGAGAAGCTGGGCGTGAAAAACGTCATCCTGTCCATTACCGTCATTTCCACCGTCTTCGTCTATGTGGGCATTTCCGGCTTTGTGGTGCTCTTTGTCATTGCCCCCATCGCCACCGTCATGATGAAGCGGGCGGGCTACGCCTACCGGATGATCCCCGGCATCATCTTCATCGGCGCCACCTGCTCCGCCATGCTGCCCTACGCCATCAACGTGACCAACACCATCCCCGCCTCCATCATCAAGGAGCAGCTGCCGGATGAGGCGGTCTCTCTGGGTTCCGCCCCCCTCCTGGGCGTGATCGCCTTTGTGGTCTCCACCTGCGTGGGTTATTTCTACATGGTACACGCCGCCAAGACCACCGCCGTCAAGGAAGGCACCGTGGTGGACGACACCAAGCCCGTGAAAATTGTCCCCACCCGTGACGACCTGCCCTCCGTCGGCATTTCCGTCATCCCCTTCATCGTCGTTGTGGCCCTGGTGCTGGGTCTCTCCAACCTGACTGAGATGGATTCCAACGCCGTGGTGGTACTGTCCATGTTCATCGGCTGCGTGCTGCTGGTGCTCTTCTGCCACAAGCAGCTCGGCAACACCCTCAAGGACGTCATCGGCAAGGGCGTGAGCAACGGCGTGGGTGCCACTGTCATGGCCGCCGCCATCATCGGCTTCTCCACCGTGCTCCAGGGCAGCATCGGCTTCACCGCCATCCAGAACTGGGTGCTGAGCTTCGACATGAACCCCTACATCACCGAGTTCCTGGGCCTGAACATCCTGGCCGGTATCATGGGCAGCGGCACCGCCGCCGTCCAGACCTTCTTCCAGTATTTCACCGTCCCCCTGGTCAACAAGGGCGCCAGCACTGCTGCGCTCCACCGTCTGGCCCCCGCTGCGGTCACCGGCATGAACACCCTGCCCAACGCCGGCGGCATGGTGGCCCAGCTGAACTGGATGAAGATCTCCCTCAAGGACGGCTACTGGTACGTCTTTGTCACCTCCGTGCTGGCCCCCATGGTCGGCGCGTTCGTGGCCTGCCTGGCGGCTATGGTGCTGTATTGATTCGCTCTTAGCTCGTAGGCGACAACAGATTTCGCCGCCTTTCGACCGGGTGCGGCGACATCCGACAAAAAACGACAAACAGGGCTGCGCCGGGGTTTCCCGGCGCAGCCTTTGCGCGTTTCTGCTCTGTTTCTCCCTTCCCCGCCCGTCCAGCGCGCAAAAAACCGCCGCTCTCCTGCGGCAAACAGGAAAACGGCGGTCGATCAAACACGATTCAGTTTCAGCAGCACGTTTTCGCCAGCACTTCCTGGCTGACAGCTCTACATCGCCTGCCGCCCCTCCAGCGCCCGCATCAGCGTGGCGTCGTCGGCGTACTCCAGATGGCTGCCCATGGGGATGCCGTAGGCCAGGCGGGTGATCTTCACCTGGAAGGGCTGGAGCAGCCGGGAGATATAATAGGCGGTGGTCTCCCCCTCGGTGTCCGGGTTGGTGGCCATGATGACCTCTTCCACGCCGCCCGCCGCCACTCGGCTGACCAGCTGGCTGATGTGCAGGTCGTCCGGCCCCACGTGGTTCATGGGGGAGATGACCCCGTGGAGAACGTGGTACACACCGGTATACTCCCCGGCCCGCTCCATGGCCACCACGTCCTTGGGGTCGGCCACCACGCAGATGGTGCCCTTGTCCCGCTTGTAGCTGGCGCAGATGGCACAGGGGCCTTCCCCCTCGGTCAGGTTCTGGCACACCGGGCAGTAGGAGATGGACTTTTTGGCGCCCACGATGGCGTCAGCGAACGCCTGGGCCTCCCCTTCCGGCAGGTTCAGCACATAAAAGGCCAGCCGCTGGGCGCTCTTGGTTCCGATGCCGGGGAGCCGGGCAAACTGTTCCACTAATTTTTCCAGCGCAGGGGGGAAGTATTGCATAGCGGCCTCCTTTTCAATTAGCAATTAGCAATGTGCAATTAGCAATTATGCGGGAATCGGACGATATCACTCCTTACGGAAGGTATCGTTTTCCGGCGGCATTACAGGCGTACAACTGCGGCTGCAAACCAGTTCATTGCACATTGTACATTGCAAATTGCACATTGATCACAGCACCGGGTCCACTTCGCGGGCGCAGAAGCCCGCCTGGGTCAGGGCGTTGAGGATCTTCTCCTTGTGGGCGTTGCCGAAGGCTTCCAGCGTGACCCGCAGCTCCACGCCGCTCTGCCGGTTGATGTTGACGAACTGGTTGTGCTCCAGCTTGATGATGTTGCCGTCCTCCTTGGCCAAAATATCGGCCACCAGCAGCAGCTGGCCCGGCTGGTCGGGCAGCAGCACCGAGAAGGTGAAAATGCGCCCCCGGAGGATGAGCCCGTGCTGGATGAGAGAGGACATGGTGATGATGTCCATGTTGCCGCCGGTCATGATGGGCACCACGTTCTGACCCTGGATGCCCAGGTCTTTCAGGTGGTACAGGGCGGCCACGGACAGCAGACCGGCGTTTTCCACGATCATCTTGTGCTTCTCGGTCATATCCAAAAAGGCGGAGACCAGCTCCTGGTCGTCGATGGTGACGATGGCGTCGATGTTCTGCTGGATGTAGGGGAAGACCTTGTCGCCGGGGGTCTTGACGGCCACGCCGTCGGCAATGGTCTCGATGGTGGGGGTGGTGACGACCTTCCCCGCGTCCAGGCAGGCTTTCATGGAGGCCGCGCCGGTGGGCTCCACGCCGATGACCTTGACGCCGGGGTTCAAAATCTTGGCGTAGGTGGCCACGCCGCTGGCCAGGCCGCCGCCGCCGATGGGCACCAAAATCACGTTCACGTCGGGCAGGTCGCTGAAAATTTCATAGGAGATGGTGCCCTGTCCCGTGGCCACCCGCAGGTCGTTGAAGGGGTGAACGTAGGTCAGCCCCTCCTCCGCGCTGAGGCGGGAGGCTTCCTCGGCGGCGTCGTCGAAGGTGGTGCCGTGGAGGATGACGTTGGCCCCGTAGTTCTTGGTGTTGTTCACCTTGATGAGGGGGGTGGTGGTGGGCATGACGATGGTGGCGGCCACGCCCGCCTTCTGGGCGGCGTAGGCCACGCCCTGGGCGTGGTTGCCCGCGCTGGCGGTGACCAGCCCCTTGGCCTTTTCCTCTTCGGAGAGGGTGGAGATGGTGTAGTACGCGCCGCGAATTTTGTACGCGCCGGTCACCTGCATATTTTCGGGCTTGAGATAGACCTGGTTGCCCGTCTCGGCGGAGAAATACTCCGAGTGGATCAGATTTGTCCTGCGGATCACGCCGTGGAGCACCCGGCGGGCCTGCTTGAAGGAATCGAGGGTCATCATAGTGCAGATCGTCCTTTTGTTGTCAAATTTCAGTTCTCTCATTGTATCTCCGATTCCGAAAAAAGTCAAGACAGCGGCGCGCCGCCGCGCAGAAAAGCAAATTACAAAAGCATGATAC
>JAJQAS010000164.1 GCA_021203685.1 Clostridiales bacterium
TCGGCGGCCTGGACCAGGCGCAGCAGAATGTTCTCCACGTCGTCGCCCACATAGCCCGCTTCGGTCAGGGTGGTGGCGTCGGCAATGGCGAAGGGGACCTTCATCATTTTTGCCAGCGTCTGGGCAAAGAGGGTCTTGCCGCAGCCGGTGGGCCCCAGCAGCAGGATATTGGACTTTTGCAGCTCCACGCCGCCGTCGTCCTTCATCCCGTAGCGGATGCGCTTATAGTGGTTATAGACCGCCACGGACAGAGTGACCTTCGCGTCCTCCTGCCCGATGACGTACTGGTCCAGCACGGCGCGAATTTCCTGGGGAGTGGGCAGTTCGTCCAGGAAGTCGTCTCCCACGCCCTCCGACTCGTAGTAATCGCCCATGGTGTCATCCAGGATGCTGTTGCACAGGCCGACGCACTCGTTGCAGATATACACGCCCGGCCCGGCGATAATCCGCCGCACCTTATCCTGGCTTTTGCCGCAGAAGGAACAGCGGATGTTGTGCTTGTCGTCGTTTTTCGCCATACTTGCTTGTTTCCTTTCCCTCTTTCAGAGGGGGAGCAGAGACCGGACGGTTTCTGCTCCCCGCTTTAGGGCTTACCGGTTATAGATGACCTGGTCGATCAGGCCATACTCTTTGGCTTCCTCGGCGGTCATCCAGTGATCCCGCTCGGTTTCGGCCTTGATGGTCTCCACCGGCTTGCCGGTGTTGGCCGCCAAAATTTCGTTCAGGTTCTGCTTGATTTTCAGGAAATGCTCCACGTCGATCTCCATGTCCGTGACCTTGCCCTGGGTGCCGGCGGAGGGCTGGTGAATCATGATCTCAGAGTTGGGCAGGGCGATGCGCTTGCCCTTGGCCCCGCTGGAGAGCAGGAAGGCCCCCATGCTGGCGGCCATGCCGCTGCAAATGGTCTGCACGTCGCACTTGATATACTGCATGGTGTCGTAAATGGCCATGCCTGCCGTCACACTGCCACCGGGGCTGTTAATGTAAAGCTGGATGTCCTTGTCGGGGTCCTGGGCTTCCAGGTAGAGCAGCTCCGCCTGGATGACCTGGGCCTGGGAATCGTCCACCTCACCGGCCAGAAAGACGATGCGGTCGTTCAGCAGCCGGGAAAAGATGTCGTAGGAACGCTCCCCACGGTTGGTCTGTTCCACTACATAAGGTACTAAGCTCATGAGATACTCCTTTGCTTGGTAGAAGCTCTGCCCAAAAGGGATGGAATCAGAGCTTCCAAATGGGCAGCGCCGCGTCGGGAAAACGCGGTTGGTTCGCCGGGCAGGTCGCCCGGCAGACACTATTATATCCCACCTGCGGGAAATTATACCGACGGGGGAGCTTACTCCTCCGCAGACTTCTCGGCGGCGGTCTCCTCAGCGGGAGCCTCCTCGGTCACTTCCACCTCGTCAGTCAGCTCGGTGACCACGGCGGATTCGTAGATCAGCTTGGTGGCCTTTTCCATCTTAACGCTGTAGGCCAGCTGGTCGTCGGTGACGGCGGCGCGGATCTTGTCCTCTTCCATACTGTATTCCTTGGCGAGCTTCTCCACCTCGGCCTGCTTCTCTTCCTCGCTGGCCTCGAAGCCCTCGGCGGCGACCACCGCCTCCAGCACCAGATCCTGCTCGATGTTGCGCAGGGCGGAGGGGCGCATATTCTCCCGGAACTCGGTCATGTTGCTGCCCATCATGCTCAGGTACTGCTCCAGGGTAACGCCCATGCCGGAGACGCGGCTTTCCATGTTCTGCATCTGCTTGTCCAGCTCGTACTCCACCATGGTGTCGGGGACTTCCATCTCGGCGGCCTCGATGACCTGGTTCATGACAGCGGCCTCAAAAGCCTGCTGGGCGTTGTCGGCCTTGCGCTTTTCCACCTTGGCGCGCAGGTCGGCTTTCAGCTCGTCCAGGGTCTCGAACTCGGAGACGTCCTTGGCGAACTCGTCGTCGATCTCAGGCACGTCGTCGGCCTTGACCTCGTGGAGCTTGACCTTGAACACGGCGGGCTTGCCGGCCAGCTCCTCCGCGCCGTACTCGGCGGGGAAGGTGACATTGATGTCCTTCTCCTCACCGGCGGACATGCCGACGATCTGCTCCTCGAAGCCGGGGATGAAGGAGCCGGAGCCGATTTTCAGGCTGTACTGCTCGGCCTTGCCGCCCTCGAAGGGCACGCCGTCCATAAAGCCCTCGAAGTCGATGATGGTGGTGTCGCCATTCTCCACGGGACGCTCCACGGTCTCCTGGGTGGTGGCACGGGAGATGAGGGGCTGCATTTCGTCCTCCACGTCCTGGTCGGTGACCACAACGGTATCCTTGGCGGAGGCGACGCCCTTGTACTGGCCCAGCTTGACCTCGGGCTTGACGCCCAGGGTGGCGGTGAATTGGAAGCCGTCCGGGCCAACGTGCTCGATGTTCAGCTGGGGATAGCCCACGACCTCCAGGTCGGCCTCCTTGATGGCGTCCTCCAGGGCCTGGGGATACACGTCGTTGATGGCGTCCTCATAGAAGATGGTGGCACCGTACATCTTTTCGATGAGCTTGCGGGGGGCCTTGCCCTTGCGGAAGCCGGGAACGGACATGCTGCCCTTGGCCTGGCGATAGACCTTGTTCACCGCGGCGTCAAATTCCTCCGCGCCCACCTCGATGGTCAGGACGACAGTGCTTTTCTCTTTCTTTTCCACGTTTTTCAGGTTCATGGGTCGTTTCCTCCTAGGTAGCCCCCACAGGGGCGCATGATTCATCGCGTCTGCCGGTGTTTTCCGGCGCTGGCGCAAATTAGATACAAAATCCTACGAACGTTAATTCTAACAGATATGCACGGAGATTTCCACCGTTATTTTGCATATTTTTTTAAAATTCTAAAATTCTTTTGGGCACGAAGTTCAGGTGATCGGCGGAAATCAGGGAAAACTGCGTCCCGTTATGGGTTCCCTCCGCCGCCAGACGGATGCTGGGGCCGTGGAGGTGAGCGAAATAGCACTGCCGCACCCGATACCGTTCCAGCAGTTCCAAAATCTCCGGGCACCGGTAGCCCTGGTAGATGGGGGGATAGTGGAGAAAAACGATCTTCTCCCGGTCCCCCGCCGCCTGGAGAGAGGTCTCCAGCCGAATGACCTCCCGGTTGAGCATTTTTTCGTTGTGGCCGCCCTTTTCCTCGTCCAGGAACCAGCCCCGCGTGCCGCAGAGGGCCACGTCCCCGTAGAACAGGCAGTTGTTGTGGAGCAGCTCAAATTGGAAGCCGTGCTCCTGGAAAAAGCGGTTCATTTTGTTTGCGGTGGTCCACCAGTAGTCATGGTTGCCCTTGAGCAAAATCTTCCGCTCGCCGGGCAGCGCGTCCAGAAAAGCGAAGTCCCGCAGGCTCTCCTCCAGGGACATCCCCCAGGACAGATCTCCGCAAAAGACCACGGTATCCTCTGGCGCTACGCACTGGAACCCGGCCAGCAGCTTGCCCACATAGCCCACCCAGTTGCCGCCGAACACTTCCATCGACTTGGGGCTGTTCAGGGACAAGTGGGGGTCGCCGATCGCGTATAGCGCCATACCGTCCTCCTTACCGCAGGAAGTCGTTGACCACGGCCTTCATCTCGCTTTTGTTGGTGTATGAGGTGAAGCGGACCTTCTTGTCCTTCAGGGTCGCCAGGGGCGCGGGAGCCTCCACGCCGGTCTCCTCCGCCAGCTGGTCCAGCAGGGCGGTGCCCGTCCGCAGGTTTTTGACCCCCAGAGCGTCCAGCACCGCGTCCCCGAACTTGAAGGGGCTGGCGGTGGAGGCGACTACAGTGACAGTCTCGTCTCCGGTCTCCTTCCGGTAATCCGCCAGCACCTTGAAGGCCACGGCGGTGTGGGTGTCGATGAGGTAATCCTCCCCCCGCTTCATGGCGGCGATAGCGGCCTTGGTGGATTTTTCGTCGGCGTATCCGGCGGCGAACTCCCGCTGGAGCTTCTGGAAAATACTGTCGCTGACCTGATATCGGCCCTCCCGGTTCAGCTCGTCCATGTAGGAGGCCACCAGCTGGTCGTCTTCCTCCGAGAGCAGGTAGAGCAGCCGCTCCAGGTTGCTGGAAATGAGGATGTCCATAGAAGGGGAGACGGTGTTGTAGAACTGCCTGTTGCGGTCATAGACGCCGGTATTGATAAAGTCAGTGAGGACGTTGTTGCTGTTGGAGGCGCAGATCAGCTTGTTTACCGGCAGGCCCATCTGCTTGGCGTAGAATGCCGCCAGAATGTTGCCGAAGTTGCCGGTGGGGACGCAGATGTTGATGGCCTCGCCGGGCTGGATGGCCTCATTCCGCAGCAGGTCGCAGTAGGCGGAGATATAGTAGACGATCTGCGGCAGCACCCGGCCCCAGTTGATGGAGTTGGCGGAGGAGAGGAAGTAGTCCCGCTGGGCCAGTTCCTCCCGCAGTTCCTCGTCAGAGAACAGGGTTTTCACACCGGTTTGCGCGTCGTCGAAGTTGCCGATGACGGCGCTGACCCCCACATTGTCCCCCTCCTGGGTGGCCGTTTGCAGCTGCTGAATTTCGCTGACGCCGTCCCTGGGGTAGAACACCAGAATTTTGGTTTGGTCCACGTCCTTGAAGCCCTCCAGGGCCGCCTTGCCGGTGTCGCCGGAGGTGGCCACCAGAATGCATGCGGTCTTTTTCTCGTTGTTCTTTTTCAGCGAGAGGGAGAGCAGGTGGGGCAGCATTTGCAGCGCCATATCCTTAAACGCGCAGGTGGGGCCGTGCCACAGTTCCAGGCAATAAGTCGCATCGTCCACCTTGCGCACCGGCGCCACCGCCTTGGTGTCGAACTTGTCGGGGCCGTAGGCCGCAGACGCGGCGCGGCTGAGCTCGAAGGTGGTGAAATGCTCCAGATACATCCCCATCACATAGACGGCCCGCTGCTGATAGCTCATGTCTTTCAGCATCATCAGCGCGCTGCCCGGCAGACGGGGGATCACCTGGGGGACGAACAGGCCGCCCTCACGGGACAGGCCCTGGGCGATGGCCTCCGCCGGGGTGTATTGCAGGGTTTTGTTACGGGTGCTCACATAGTACATACTTGCTTCACCGTCCTCATCAGATTGTTGAAAAACAGACCATTGACCAGTGACTCCGGGTAGTTGTGCCGCAGCAAAAGCTCGTAGAACTCCGCCCAGCTCCACACGCCGGTATAGCCCTGGGGCAGCCGGTCACAGCCGTCCCAGTCGCCGCCCAGAGCCACGTTCTTCTCCCCGCCCAGGGAGAGGAAGTGCTCCAGGTGGGCCAGCAGGGTGTCGCCGGTGACGACGCCTTCGCCCAGAAAGGCGGCGTAGGCGTTCAGGCCCGCCACGCCATGATTCTTCATTATGGCAGTAAATTGTTCGTCCGTCAAGTTCCTTGTATGAGAAAAGACAGCGCGGCTGTTGGAATGGCTGGCGATAATGGGCTTGGTCGCGTTCTCCATCACGCCCCAGAAGCCGGGGTCGGAGAGATGAGACACGTCCACCAGCATCCCCAGCTGCTGCATTTTCCGCACGTACTCCACCCCCAGGGGGGTCAGCCCCTGTTCGGGGTGGTCCATATGACTGCCGGAGAGGGCGTTGGCGTGGTTCCAGGTCAGGTTCACCGCCCGGACCCCCTTGTCATAGGCTTTTTGCAGCCCCTCCAGGGAGCAGCCGATCAGCTCCGCCCCCTCCACCGAGAGGAATGCCGCCACTTTGCCCTGGCTCATGGCCTCTTTGGCCTCCCGGCCGGTGCGGCAGTGCTGGATGCGGTCACGGTATGTTTTGCACTCCTTCTGGAACACCTTGAACTCCCGTTTGACCACCGATTTGGTCATGGGCAGGGCAGAGTCCCAGAAGATGGCGAAGAACTGGGCCTGTTGGCCGAAGTCCTCCACCCGGTCCAGATCCCACTGGCCGCTGTTGCCTGCCAGCCGCTCCATGGGCATCCGTGCCAGGCGGCTGATGGTGTCGCAGTGGCCGTCAAAAACAGATAGCTTCATTTTTCAACCTCCACTTCCGTCGAAGGCGTTGGGGTAATAGCAAATTTCCGGCCAGAAGGTGTCCGTCCCCTGGGGGGCGTAGACCTCGGCCACGTCTAACCGTGGCTGACGGCGTTCCTCCGGGTGTTCCTGTAAGTACAGCTCCGCCGCCAGCAGCAGCTTTCGCTGCTTGGGTGGGTCCACCGCCTCCCGAATCTCCATATAGGAGCGGGAGCGGCGGGTCTTGACCTCCACAAAGTAAAGTTCCTTCTCCGTGGCAGCGATGATGTCGATTTCCCCGTAGGGACAGCGCCAGTTGACCGCCAGGATGGTGACGCCCTGGCGCTCCAGCGCCCGGCGCACCTGCCGCTCCCCCCACTGGCCCAGCCGGGCCGATGCGCCGCCGGTCACAGCTTTTTCAAAAAGGTCTTGCGGTGGATGGGACAGGGGCCGTACTGCCGCAGCAGTTCGTAGTGGAGCCTGGTGGGGTAGCCCTTGTGCCGCTGGAACTGGTATTGAGGGTATTTCTCCGCCATTTCCAGCATATAGTGGTCCCGGCTGACTTTGGCTAGGATAGACGCGGCGGCAATAGAGGCTGACAAGCTGTCTCCCTTTACAACCGTTCGGTTGGGGAGCTGGATGCCCTGACTGCGGTTGCCGTCGATGAGGGCGAAGTCCGCCGCCGGGTCCAGCTGCTGAATGGCCCGGTTCATCGCCAGCATCCGGGCGTTGAGGATATTGATTTCATCAATCTCCTGCTCTGTGGCCCAGGCCACCGCCCAGGCGACAGCCTGTTCCTTGATTTGCCCAAACAGCACTTCCCGGCGCTTTTCGGTCACTTTTTTGGAATCGTTCAGGTAAGGCAGGTCGTAGTCCGGCGGCAGGATCACCGCCGCGCTGTAGACCGCCCCCGCCAGAGGGCCGGCCCCGGCCTCGTCCGCGCCGCAGACGGCCTTCCACCCGGCAGCGTAGCACTCCCGCTCGATGCTCCAGCGGTCAATTGGCTCCGGTTCCTGCTTTTTCATGGGTCGTTCTCCTTCGCCGCGGGTGGTATCTCCAGTGTAAAGCGCCCCAGCTTGCCGGAGCGGTATTCCTCCAGCAACACCCGGCTCATCCGCTCGGTGTCCACTTCGCCGCCGGAAATGAGGAACCCCCGGTTCCGCCCGGCCTGCTCCACCAGCGCCCAGCTGTCGAACTCCGGCGGGATGTCCAGCTTATAGCGGGCGGACACTGCCTCCGGGTAGCGGCTGGCCAGCAGCTTCATCAGGTGGTTTGCCAGGGTCTCCACATCTAATATGGTATCCTTCACCGCCCCGGTAAAGGCCAGGTACATCCCCACGGTGGGGTCCTCGAACTTGGGCCAGAGGATGCCCGGCGTGTCCAGCAAATCCAGCCCCTCGTCCACGTTCACCCACTGCTTGCCGCGGGTGACGCCGGGGCGGTTCTGGGCGATGGCGGACTTTCGGTTGGCGACCTTGTTGATGAAGGTGGACTTGCCCACGTTGGGAACGCCCACCACCATCACCCGCACCGGGCGGCCCAGCAGGCCCTTCTCCCGCCAGCGTTCGATTTGGTCCCTCAAAATCGCCTTGACCACCGGGGAGAACTGCTTTACCCCCGCGCCGGTCTTGCAGTCCGTCTGGAGGACGGGCATCCCCCGGCTGCGGAAGTACTCCGCCCACCGCTGGTTCATGGCGGGGTCGGCCTGGTCGGCCCGGTTCAGGAGAATCAGCCGGGGCTTGCCCTCCACCAGTCCGTCCAAATCCGGGTTCCGGCTGGCCAGGGGGATGCGGGCGTCGATGATCTCTACCACCAGGTCTACCAATTTCAGATTTTCCTGAATCATCCGGCGGGTCTTGGCCATGTGGCCGGGGTACCACTGGATGGTCATGGCATCCTGGTTTTTCGGAGCTTCCTTTTTGACGGGGCGGGCCTTGCGGGGGTTGTTGTTCGCGCCGCCCCGGTTCTGTCGCTTCTTCATAGTGTTCCAATCATCCTCTGTGCAAAAAAGGAGCGGTTGCCCGCTCCTTTGTTCTGCTCCAGGAAATTACAGCTTCTCCTTGACCTTGGCAGCCTTGCCCACCCGGTCGCGCAGATAGTACAGCTTGGCCCGGCGGACCTTGCCGCGGCGGACAGTCTCCACCTTGACGACGTTGGGGGAGTGGACGGGGAAGACCTTCTCCACGCCCACGCCGTAGGAGATGCGGCGGACGGTAAAGGTCTCGGCTACGCCGCCGTGCTTCTTGGCGATGACGGTGCCCTCGAAGACCTGGATACGCTCTTTGGCGCCTTCCTTGATCTTGACATGGACGCGAACCGTGGAGCCAATCTCGATCTTCGGCACATCGGTCTTCATGTTCTGCGCGTTCAGCGTTTCAACGAGATTCATGGTTTGTTTCCTCCTGTGATTATAGGTGTTCATGCCCGCTGGGAACCTTGTCCCGCTCCGCTTGGGGGCTGTGGCAGAGGACCACCCTTTGTTCAGACCGGTACACTATATCACACCTGCGATGGAATTGCAAGCGTTTTTTGCTTTTTTGTTCTGATTTTCCCTGGACGAGCATAGGTCAGGGACAGGAGGCGATTGCAATGGCGATGACCTACGGGACAAAGAGGCGCCCTCCCCGGCGGGAACACAAACGGCGGCGTTCCTCTGGCGGATGGGGCGCGCTGGCCCGGTTGGTGACGGCAGCAACACTGTTTCTGGTCTGCTTTGTGGGCAAGACCCGGTTCCCCCAGCAGACGGCGGTGTATCAGGAGTATCTTTCAGACGCGCTGACCGGCACCACCGACTTCCGGGCCGCCTTTTCCGCCCTAGGGGAGGAACTGGCCCAGGGCGGCGACCCGCTGGAGGCGGTGGGCGACTGGTGCGTGGCGGTGTTCGCCCCGGCGGAGACAACGGTGGACGAGACCCTGCCCACGGCGGCAGAAGCAATTTTAGAGGAGGAGGTTCAGTTTTTCCTGACCTGGGATGGCGACGTGGAAGTCCTCTGCGCCCATCTGCTCCCCGGTGAAACTTGACCGTCCGCTTTGACCGTCGGGGCCTCACCGCCGGGCAGGTGACGCTGACGGCGGACTTCCTCTTTCTGCTGGCGCTGCTGCTCTACACGGGGGTGGGGCCGGTACTGGGGTGCTGCGGCCTGGCCGCCGCCCTCCACGAGATGGGTCACATCCTCTGCTGCCGGGCGCTGGGCGTCCCCGTCCGCCGCCTGCGGCTGTCGTTGGTGGGGGCGGAGCTGGACCTGGGCGGACGGTGCCGCAGCGGGGCGGAGGAGTGTCTGGTGGCGCTGGCGGGGCCGCTGATCAATTTGACAACGGCGGTACCCGCCCTGACTGCGCCCCTGCCCGGTCAGTTCCACTATCTCTTTGCCGGGGCCAGCCTGATGCTGGCCCTGTTCAACCTGCTCCCCGTCCTGCCGCTGGACGGCAGCCGCGCCCTCCACGGGGCGCTGTCCGCCTTTTGCTCACTGGGCTGGGCAGACAGCGTGACAACAGCTGTTTCCCGCCTGTTGAAGCTGGCGCTGCTGCCAGCCGGGGCGTGGTGCGCGGCGAAGGGGAACCCCTCGCTGCTGGTGATGGCGGTGTGGCTGCTGCTCTCGGAACGGGAAAGGAACGTCTAACATTTGTTTCGGTCTTGTTTTTTTCCGTACAATCGGGTAAAATGGTCGGGAATAGACCGGCCCGGGAGGACACTCCCAAGAGGCCCAAAAGGCAGGAACCGATATGGACCCCAAACTGGAACGCATTTTGCTCCGGGTGCAAAAGCCCGCCCGCTACACCGGCGGAGAATACAACGAGATCATCAAGGACAAAGCGGCGGTAGACACCCGTTTCGCCTTCTGCTTCCCGGATACCTACGAAATTGGCATGTCCAACCTGGGACTGCGCATCCTCTACGGCGTCATCAACGAGATGGA
>JAJQAS010000176.1 GCA_021203685.1 Clostridiales bacterium
TCCGGAGCTGGCCGCCGGTTACATGAAGCAGACCACACAGACCCGCTACACCATTGGCTGAAAAAAGCCCCTTGTGCTACACGGCGACCAAACCAAGCACAAGAGGCCCTGCACCTACCCACAACAGGGGAGGACACGGTTATTTTACCGCCGTTCTCCCCGCTCGTCAAGAAAGGATTTTTACCATGTTTTTCGTTGATACGTGCGAGTCGATTTATAAAATCAAGTCCGGGTTGAACGCCATTCAGGGACTTCATCAAGCGATGGTCGAGGGCGGGGCAGACCCGTCAAGCTGGATGGATGGCCTGTATTTCGTTGCCTCTGAGTTGCAGAAAGAAACGGACGAGCTGGAGAAGCTGTTGGACGCTGAGTATAATCGGCGCAAGGCTGAGGGGAGGTAACACCATGAAGGGGTTTATGATCTATGGCGACCTGGAGCAACAGGTGGCAAGCCTGACAGACGCGCAGGTGGGGCAGTTGCTCCGGGCCATGTTCGAGTTTAACCGGGGCGTGGAGCCGTCCCCCGCTGACCCGTTGGTGGGTCTGGCCTTTGGCTTTGTCAGGGGGAACATGGAACGGGACCGGGCAAAATATGAGGCCACCTGCGAGAAGCGCAAGGCCGCCGGAGCAAAGGGCGGACGGCCCAAAAAACAAAAGGTTTCTGCGGAAACCCCATTTTTTAACTCGGAAAGCAATAGCTTTTCTGAAAACCCAACTAATAGTCTTAAGTCTAATTCTAATCCAAATTCAAATATTAACTCTAACGTCAACGTCAATAGTCAGTCCCCCTCTGTCGAGGGGGTTATAGGGGGGACGCAGACGGGGACGCAAGACGGGGAGAACACACGGGATTTTTTGGATTCTGTGGCCTACTTCGACAAGTGCGGCCTGTCTCTCAACCGGGCAAACAAGCGCATTTTGGCCCGTTGGGTGCGGGAAGTGGGCTTTGACGTGGTGGTTTTAGCCGTTGACCGCTCCATGATTCACGGGGCAAAGACGGCGGGCTATGTGTTTACCGTCCTGTCGGAATGGCGGTCTTTGGGCCTTCACGATGTCGAGGCGGTAGAAAATCACCTGGAAGGGGAGGGAGTAGCATGAACAAGCGGAAAAACGAGCGGGGGCCTTTTGACGACCCTGTGCGCCTGGCTACTGACCGGGTGCTGTCCCTGGTGGCTCTGGCCGTGGGGGCGGCAGCTCTGGCCCTTCATGATGGCCCCGTAATGGTTGGGTGCGGCGTGGTTATGCTGCTGGTTGGCCTGTTGGGGCTGGCCTTCGGGACGTGGTGAAACCATGAGAGGGCCTATCACTACGCCGGAGCAACTGCAAGAGCGGGTGGAGTATCTGACCGGGATGCTCCACGCCCGCTCCGACGTGTTGGGCTGTGGCGTTCCTCTGCTGGCCCTGGTGGTGGGCGGTTGTCAACCGGGACACATTCACCCCGTATTGGTAGCCGCCTGTCTGGTGGGAGAGCTGGCCTGTGTGCTGTGGTTCAACCCCTGGGGCTGCTTAGACCGCTGCCTGGCCCCGCTGTCCCGCTCCCTGCTGCTGCTGTCCATCCTGCTTGTGGCCCTGGCCGCTGTGATGGCCGTCATGGACGCGCCAATTGTGGGGGTGCTGCTGGTTGCGTTGGCCGCCGGGTGCGTGGCCGTGGCCCTGTGTCGGCGTAAGGCGTGGCTGTTGGCGTGGCAAGTGCAACAGTCCCCGGAGGTCGATACCGTCTTAGCCCACCTGACCCACGGCGGGGAGTGGGAGCCGGGGACGGTGTGGGACAATGACGGCTGCCGACAAACCCGCGCCCTACTCCATCAAGCGCTGGGTATGGAGTGTAACGAGGATGAGCTTGACCGGGCTTATAAGGCCGTGTATCTGCTGGCCTACCTCTCCGGCATGGAGGGCAGAGAGGCAGAGGTGGAGCGGCTGAAAAAGAAGCTGGCCGAGGCAGAGGCCAACGCCGACCAGTGGCACTCTGAGGCTATCAACTGGAAGTCCGTGGCGAGGTACAACCAGGACACGGGCAACGCTCTGGACCGGATGAAGCAGGAGCTTCAGGAGGCCATACAACGCGCCCAGGACGCCGAACAGAGGGCAGAGGTTGCAGAGACGGAGCTGTCCGCCTGGAGACCGGAGGGGACAGAGGAAAGCAAAGAGGCGGCGGTGCTGGCCTACCTCCAGAGCGGCCACAGCTACAAGGAAACCGGGGACAAGTTCGGCATGAGCAAGTCACAGGTCTGGAGGCTGGCAAACGAAGGAGAGGGGCAAGAATAGCCGTTCCGGGGTGCGTTTCAAGTCGTTCCGTGGGCCGTTCCAGACCGTTCCTGAGCCGTTCCAGGGCGTTCCTGGAGCGTTCCAAACCGTTCCTAACCCCGGTCCCTATCCGTTCCAAACCGTTCCACAGAGGGGCTATAACCCGCTCCAGGGCGAAAACAGACAGGCCCACCACCTGGAGCGGCAGGGGAGGGGAGGACGTACAAACAAAGAGAGGTTCCCCAACGGCGGGGAGCCTCTTTTTGCAGATGTCGTTGTAGATGTCGATGGTGATAGAATGAACTTTTTGAGCCAAAACCGAAAATGAGACAGACCGAAAAAAGGGGTAACAAAGGGGTAACATGCAAATTAAAGGGGTAACCAATAGCGTGCTATAAGTTGCGAAAAGCTACAACAAGGGTTTTAGGAATTGCTTGAAATATCAACGAAAAACTACAACAGGTAAAAACGCCAAACAACAAGATACGTTACCTAGATTTTAACTCGTAATGAGAAGGTTGTCAGTTCGATTCTGACCAGAAGCTCCATACAAAAAGCACTTGAAACTGTGGTTTCAGGTGCTTTTCTTTTTGTTTTGTGAATTTTTAGAACATGGTTGGCCCAATTTGTCAATTTGACGAACAGGGGCATATTCCGGTTTTCAACCACGCTTTCTACCACGGGCTGTTGAAAAGAGGACCGGTCAAGGAGCCCCTCTGATCGGACCTCGCTCTGTTCCATGGCATGTCAGGTATCGTAGGCCAAACGCCCAGCCGGGGTCCGCAGGAGGCCACCAACGGGCGGTGGAGGGGATACCGGGTTCCCCGGGCTTTGGTACGGCAGAAAAATTTTGTGTGCACTAACTTATGTTACCAGTACAAGGTCTATGCCGTGAATGACACGGGAAAGAGCGGCGCGTCCGCCACCAAGACCGTCACCGCCTGATCGCCAAGCACCTCACCCGCGCCAAGAACATCCCCCTCAAATGGACCCGGAATTGCAAAGGCCACCAGCTACATCATCCAGTATTCCTCCAGCAAGAGCTTCACCAGCTCCACCACCAAGACCGTCAAGGTCAAAAAGGAACCCAAACCGGCTCCGCCCTGGCAGGGCAGCACAGCCGCACAAACCAAACGACCACGCACGGGACGGCCTGTGCGCGGTCGGTCCTTCTGTGAAGTCTTAAGATGTGGTGGAACCGATTCATTTATATGGCTATCCCCTTTACTCAGCCTGGATTCTTCCAAATCCGCCGCCAGCCCCCGCCCCCACCACGACAAAAGGGCCATCCGGGAAAGACCCGGACAGCCATGTTTGTGCTTTGCGTTTCCGATTCAGGGAGGCAGTGCAGCCCGCCTTCTGTCAGTACAGTCCGACCAGTTTTCCCACCAGCGGCAGCCACAGGGCGGACAGGATCACCAGCGCCAGTTGCATCCAGAGGGTGCTGCGGGCCATGTCGGTCATGGCGTAATACCCCTTGCCGTAGGTGATGAGGGGCACCGTGTCCAGCGGCAGCAGGTAGCAGTTGCAGGCGCACACGGCGGCGGTCATCAGCAGCAGGGCCGGAGCGGTCCCCGCGTTGTTTGCCAGCGAGACCAGAGCGGGGGCCAGAATGGGGACCAGCGAGGTCGCCACGGGAATGACGATCAGCGAACAGAAAATCAGCAGGGCGGTGAAGGCGATCAGCAGCGGGGTGGCAACGTGCAGCGTGGGAATCAGATCTGCGATACATTCGCTGACGCCGTTGTTGATCATCGCTGTGCTGATGGACAGCACGGTACCCACCAGAAAGAAGGCGTCCCAGCTGTTGTTTCGCAAAAAGGTGTGGACCTCCAGCACCTCCACGCCGGGCAGGAACAGGATGCAACAGCCCAGAATGGCGACCACCATGACGTTGATGGCGGACACCCAGGAAGAGGCGATCCACAGCGCCAGCATCACCACCAGGAGCACCACAACCTTTTTCTCCTTGGATCCCACTTTTTCGGGGATGTCCATCCGGTCGGTAAAGGCTTTGATCTCCGCCTGCGTCAGGTTGACGGGCCGGTAGCACCGCACGCACAGCCACCATGCCAGGGGGATCATAACGATGGTCAGCGGAATGCCCACGCACATCCACTGGACAAAGGTGATGGTACTTCCGGTCAGTTCTTCCAGCTGGGTCATGGCGATCAGGTTCACGGAACTCCCCGCCGGAGTCATCATGCCGCCGATCATGCTGGCGACAGGAATGGCGATCATAAAGGCACGGCCTGTCCTTCTCCGTTCCTCCTCGTCGTCGTACATCTCCAGAAAGTCCAGGGAGATCGCCATGAAAATGGCACAGGTGGGAACGTTGGAGACAAGGGAAGAGAAGATGGCTGTGGCCGCCATGATGGCAAACAGGGCAGTGTTGATGTCCCGGCCAAAGGCCCGCAGCAGCGCCCGCAGCAGACGCTTGGACAGGGGGATGCTGGTCAGCGCCGCCGCAATGCCAAAGGACGCCAACGTGAAGAACACGATGGGCTGGGAGTAGCCGACAAGCGCAACCCCCAGACTTTCCGTCACCCCCAGCAGAGGCATCAGGCCGCAAAACAGCAGACTCGTGATCACCACCGGGAGTGCTTCTGTCACCAGCATGACCAGAAAAGCCACCAGTACCCCCACCGTTCGCACACCGGCCACGGTCAGAACGTCATTTTGCGGAACCAGCATGGAGATCACGATCGCAGCCACAGCAACGCCCATTCCAGCCGCCTTTTTGATATTCATTTATTCTCTTCCTCTCTTATTTCCCGTTCACCTCTTGATTCTACCAGTCAAATTATACATTATTTTCGCTGCTTTTGCCTTCCAATTTGTGAATTTTTTGACTTCCAGTTTGTAGCCTGTTTCCCAAAAGGGTTTTCTATTTGTCGTCCTACGATGCGATGAAAACGCTAATCCAAAGGGATAGCAAATGCCGTCAGGCGGCACTTCCGAAGCTGTGCTTCTCCCTGCACCGCCAGCCATCCACCCCACCCACAACAAAAGGGCCATCCGGAGAGACCCGGACAGCCCTGTTTGCGGTTTGTGTATGCGGTTTACGGCAGGAGCGGCGGCTCAGCCCGCCTCCCCCCGGAGTAGGCGCAGCACCGCCTGGAGTTCCTCCTCCAGCACGTCCAGGATCTCCTGGATCTGGGGCTTTAGGATGCCGTCGTAGTGGACCCCGGCGACCGCCGCCACGGGGACCTGACAGGCGTTGGAGAGCGCCTCGGCCCAGCGCCGGCAGAGGACGCCGTCCCGGTGGCCGGGCAGCTCCAGCACCTGCACCGGCTGGCCGGGGAGGGCCACCGCCGCGGCCCCCACATGGCCCCGGTCGCCCCCCTCGATGAGGACGCTGAGACCGCTGCCGGTGTCGTAGACCAAAACGTGGATGGGCTGGCCCAGCACCTGCACGTCACGGGTGAGGTTCATTCCATTCCCTCCCATTCGTAGCCGTCCTCCTCCAGGCCGAACTGCCGCAGCATCCGCTGCACGGCGTACCGGGTGCAGTCCTCCAGGGAGGCGGGGTGGTTGTAATAGGTCAGCATGGGGGGCAGGATGCGCACCCCCAGTTTGCTCAGTTCGTACAGGTTGCGCAGGTGGACGGTACTCAGGGGGGACTCCCGGGCCGCCAGCACCATCTTTCGCCCCTCTTTCAGGGTGACGTCCGCCGCCCGGAGCAGCAGACTGTCGCTGTAGCCGGAGAGGATGCCCGCCGCCGTCTTCATGGAGCAGGGCACCACGATCATGCCCATGGTGCGGAAGCTGCCGGAGGCGGGCCGCGCCCCGATCTGGCGGTTGTCGTAGCATACGTCGGCCAGGGCGTTCAGCTCCGCCAGAGTGACATCAGTTTCCTGGGCCAGGGTCAGCTCCGCCCCCCGGCTGACAATGAGATGGGTCTCGATGTCCTGCCGGGTTCGCAGCTGCCGCAGCAGCTCCACCGTCAGCGGTGCGCCGGAGGCCCCGCTCATGCCCACCAGCAGCCGCCGCTTTTTTAGATGTTCCTCCATTGGATGTCCACCTCTATCTTTGTTGCGTGATTAGTGGTTAGTGATTAGTGGGTAGTGCATTTTTTTGCTTTGTGACTATCCCTTTGATTCAGCTTTCTCTATTATCCGGTCGGGAAACCCCTCCGTCACGGCTTACGCCGTGCCACCTCCCCTTTCAGGGGAGGCGAGAGGGGTGGTCGGCTGCGAAAGGATAGTTGTTAAAGGGAAAAGTACTCTATTGAGGCAATTCCGTTACAGAATTTGCTCTCTTTGAGTAAAATGGCAAAAACCAACCAACAAGCAGTTGCCCCCTTGCCTCCCCTGAAAGGGGAGGGGGACCATGCGAAGCATGGTGGAGGGGTTTTACACGGCTGAGCAAAACGCAATGCAATCGACAAGCACTTACCAAGCTAACAGCTCCACTCACCCATTCATCCACTGGGTATAATCCACCTCCATGAACTTGGCCCGCTCAAAGTTCTTTTTCAGCCGGAAGGGAACGGTGCAGTCGAAGACCAGCTTGCAGCTGACGCCCACATCGGGAATGAGGACGGAGTAGTCGTGGTTGGCGCTGGGGTCCAGAGGGTGGCAGCGGACGCCGGGGATGGTGATGATGTCCCGGTCGCCCTGGAAGCGGGTGTTCATGGCCCAGAGCACGTCGCTGGTGTCGAAAATGTCCACGTCCTCGTCCACCAGAATGACGTGTTTCAGTTCAGAGAAGGCGGCGAAAGCCAGCAGAGCCGCCTGCCGCTGTTTGCCCTCGTCGGTGTGGACCTTTTTGACGCACTGGAGGATGATCATATACTTGCCGCCGCCGGAGGGATGGGCGTAAGCGTTCTTGACGAAGCCGGGCAGCGCCCGCTCCAGCATGGTCAGGATGCTGGCCTCGGTGGGGATGCCCGCCAGGTTGACGTGCTCCTCGGAGGGGCCGATGACGCTCTGCATGATGGGGTGCTTCCGGTGGGTGACGGCCTTGACCTTGAGCAGCCAGCACTCATCGGAGGCGTGGCCGTTGTAGCCGGGGAACTCGGGCATGGCGTAGCCGGTGTGGGTGTTCTGGTCCTCCACTACCCGCACGCCGGGGATGATCTCGCCCTCAATGACGTATTCCGCGTTGGAGATGGCGTTTTCCTCCACGGTCAGGCACTTGTGCAGCACCACGGGCTTTTGCCGCAGGGCGCCTGCCACCGCCAGCTCGTCATAGCCCAGGGGAGTGGTAGGCGGCTCGAAGCAGGCCCCCACCTCGATGGCCGGGTCCACGCCGATGGAGACGGAGATGGGCAAGGGCTGGTTCAGCTCGGTGGCCCGCTCCGCCATGGCGCCGATGTGGCGGGAGCCGGGCTGGAGGAAGATGGAAAGCTCGTCCCGGCTCTGGATGCACATCCGGTGGATGGTGATGTTGCTCTTGCCGGTGTCCGGGTGGGTGGCGTAGCACATGCCCATGGTGATATAGGGGCCGGCGTCCTGCTCGGTGTTGGTGGGGGCAGGGATGAGCTTAAAGAGGTCAAAGTCCGGGTCGGTGGCCAGGTGCACCACCTCCTGGCAGGGGGCGGGCAGGTTGGAGACCACCGGGGGCACCGGATTGGCCACGCAGTCCATCAGCAGACGGCCCAGTTCCTCCTTCTTGCAGCCCAGCAGGGTGGCGACCCGCTCCCGGCTGGCCAGCAGACCGATGAGCACGCTGGAATCGGGGTGGCCCTTGACGTTGTGGAACAGCATGGCGGGGCCGTTGGAGCGGGTGGGCCGCATGACGGTGCCGCCCGCGCCCACGTAACGGTAGACGCCGGACAGCTGGGCGCTGGGGTCTACCTCGGTGGTAGTCTCGATGAGCTGGTTGGCGTCGCCCCGGAGCATGGACAGGGCGGAGCGCAGGCTGTTCACCTGGCGGCGCTGGAAGCTGCCTCGCTGCACCTGCATCAGAGGGGTCCCGGCGGAAACCGTCCCCTGCTCCAGCAGGGTGGGGGAGCCGATGTAGGTGGTGTTGGTCACGACCAGGGCCACCACGTCGCAACACCCGGCCTCCCGGATGGCGGCGAGGTTGAAATCCATCAGGGGATCGCCCAGTTTGATCTCCTGGCCCTGCTCCACCCGCACGTCGAAGCCCAGGCCCTTCATCTTCAAGGTGTCGATGCCGATGTGGATGAGCAGCTCCAGCCCGTCCCAGCTGCTCAGGGACATGGCGGAGCGGTTGTCGGAGATCCAGACCACGCTGCCGTCAAAGGGGGCGCAGATGACCTCCTCCGTTGGCTCGATGCCGCAGCCGTCGCCCAGCACCCCCTCGCTGAAGGAGGGATCGGGCATCCGCTCCTGGGGGACCACCTGCCCCGCTACCGGGGCGCAGATGACCATCGAGTTGTTTTCCTGTGCTTTTTTCCCATAGAGCTCTTCCATAAAGTCCATAACAAATACTCCTTATGAGAGGCCATCCGGCCCCCGCAAAAGGGGGACCGGGACAGCGAATTTAGTAAGGGGATATGCCGGGGTCAGGCGCGGCAGAGACTGCCGTCCTCCCAGACCTGCTCCTTGACGTAGACGATGTTGCCGCAGCCGCCGTCCACACGGCCGTTGGGGCCCATGGCCTTGGCGATGAGGCCGGGGTTGCCCCGGAACTCCATGGGCACGTCGTCCGTCCGTCCGGCCTTGATGTCCTCGCAGAGCTGGATGTTGCCGTCGATGATGCCCAGGGGCAGCTCGCCGTCGCCGTGGGAGGCCAGCAGCCGGTCATACTTGCCCGCCACCTGCTCCTTCATGCGTTTCAGGCTCTCCTCGTAGTGCTCGATGGAGAGGGAATAGCTCTCCTGGAGGAAGGTGAAGCCGTTGCAGGCGTCGCCCAGCAGCAGGATGCGGGCCTCTTTCATCAGCATGACCACGGAGCCTTTGGTGTGGCCCGGGCAGTCGTAGATCTCGATGGTCTCGCCGCCCAGGTCGAAGCTGTCGCCGCCCTTCAAATCCTTGTAGTAGGAGAAGGGGATGGTGGGGACGTAGTCCTCCTCGGCGATGACCACGCCCTCGTCGGCCAGGCCCATGCCCTCGTGGCGGAACTTGTAGTCCCCGTGGGGGCCGTAGATGTATTCGTCCACGCTGTTCAGGTACAGGTCGCAGTCGGTGAACTCGCCGCTGCCCATGGCGTGGTCGGTATGGCCGTGGGTCAGCAGGACGATGAGGGGCTTGTTGGTCAGATCCTTCACCACGTCCCGCAGGGAGCCGAAGCCGCTGCCGTTGTCGATGAGGGCGGCGCGGTCGTCCCCCTCTACCAGGTAGCACAGCTCGGTGCAGACGGCGTAGATGCGGGTGATTCTGTCAGTTACTTTTTCTGTCCGAAAGGGTACCATAATATAAACCTCCAAATTCGCCGCGGGACGCGGCGTTGATGATAGCCGGAACCCCTCCCCAGGATGCCTGAAATTGCCGTGCCGCGACTGCGGCACGGCAATCCCAAGAAAGAAAAGGGGGAGAGATAAGAAAGGGATCTGGCAAATGAAAGGGTCTGTCCTAAAAGAATCTTACAGGTGCTCTTTCAGGAAGTTGTCGACGATGTCCAGCACGGTGTCGCTGTCAAAGCCCAGGCAGCCGTGGTTGGCGTCGT
>JAJQAS010000089.1 GCA_021203685.1 Clostridiales bacterium
GGGTGGCGGACTTCCTGCGGAGGGTGCTTCAGGAGAGGGACATCCCCCAGCGGCGTCAGCCCACCAGGACACACCAACACAGCGTGGAACGATAAGACTCACGCTTGAATTGGGAAAATTCCAAAATTTCAAATGGAGCAGTCCCGGAACAAACTCCGCTTCATTGAGACTGCTCCTATTTGAAAAATCCTGAAATCGCCAATTCTTGAATCGGAGAAATATCCCCCCAAATGCCACTCTTACAAAAGTTTTAGAAATCAGGAGGTAAATTCGATGATAAAAGGCTTATCCAAGCGGGAGAAGGACACGGAGCTGTTTTACAACGCCGCCGACCCTGTCGCCCATATCCGCACACACGATCTCCGGCTGATTAAGCGGCTGGAGGAATTCAGCAACAAGCACCCCGACCTCTGCCGGATGGTGGAGGATGACGAATACAATGGAAAATACTTCGACATTGACCGCTCCCGGGTGTCCATCCGCATTACAGAACCCTACTCCCAGGAGCGGCGGAGGAAGCAAAGCGAGTGGGCGAAGGTGAATGGGTTGAATGGTAAAATGTGAATTTGAACAGGCAAGGCCGAAATTGGGCCTTGCCTGTTCTGACATGATGCCATATCCATACGGAGGTTGATGACTTTCTGCGTATACAGTTATGGCTTACCTTTATCCCCACCATACAACGTAATAAAAGACAGTGAAAAAACGAATACAACAACCTTTTATGAGAAATAGTTGCTCTAACCATTGACAAACTTCGTTTAAACGAATACAATAAATATGGGTTAGTGTGCAGGCAATGCGGTATGAGGTGTTATCAGTGAATGGATACATTACAGTGCAAGAAGCAGCCGAAAAATGGGGTGTTTCCCCGCGGCAAGTTCAAATTCTTTGCAAGGAAAACCGCATTGATGGCGCAATGCGAATGAGCCGTATTTGGATCATTCCGGAAGATGCTAAAAAACCAACCGGAGAAAGACGAACGCAGTATAGGAGGAAAGATGATGCTTCAACGCACCATACATGAAAAAGAATCTGTTGATTTATCCTCTGCGCCGTGGACAATGCATGAATTTTTTGCCGGTAGCGGTCTCGTCGCATATGGGTTGATGGGAATGTTTGCTCCCGTTTGGGCTAACGACATCAGCGAACAGAAGGCCGCTGTATATAAAGCGAATTTCGGCGATAAATATTTTGAACTAGGTGATATTAAGAATATAAATGGCAAGGATTTGCCTTTTGCTCATCTTTCCTGGGCTAGCTTTCCGTGTCAGGATTTATCCTTAGCTGGATCTTTGGGAGGAATCCATGCCTCTAGAAGCGGGCTTGTATGGGAATGGTTACGTATTTTAGATGAAATGTATGAAAAGCCCAAAATCTTGCTGCTAGAAAACGTACTTGGACTGCTTTCTACAAATGGAGGAAATAATTATCGAATGCTCCATTTGGCGCTTGTTGAACGGGGGTTCGACTGCGGTGCGATTGTGCTTAACGCTTCGCATTTTGCCCCACAGTCTCGACCAAGAGTATTTGTAATCGCTGTGCGGCATGGCTGCAATATTCCTGATAGTTTAGTAGGCGATGGCCCGTGCTGGCTTCATAACAAGGCGGCAACAAATTTGGGGGAGTCTTTACCTAACTGGATATGGTGGAAAACAGAAAAACCGCCGCGTCGTGTCGAATTGCTAAAAGATATTATTGAGGAAGATGTACCTTTTGATAAAGATAACGTGCTTAAGCTTATACCGATGCGTCACCAGATTAAACTGGACGGACATGATACCGTTTACGCAACGGGCTACCGCCGGACACGACACGGAGAACAGCAGCTTGAACTACGGTTTGACGGCATTGCAGGGTGCTTAAGAACTCCAGAGGGCGGAAGCAGCAAGCAGTATCTAATCGTAAAAAAGGATGGAGAAACTCATGCGCGGCTACTCACCGTTCGTGAGGCTGCACGATTAATGGGAGCTCCAGATACCTTTCTATTACCTGGTACTTATAATGATGGCTATAAAGCCATGGGCGATGCAGTAGCGATGCCTGTTGTACAGTTTATTGGAAGCCGGTTTTTAACAAAAATTGCGGAGGCAGTGTATGATGATTAGTCCAGAAGAGCGTTTGAGAGAGTTTCAGACAGAGAACAATATTTTTACAAAAGGAAATCTCTCAGTCATTATACAGCTTACGGATATGTTTAGCGGCAAAGATTTTCCTCTTGATTCGAATGATTTTAAGACGAAGAAGGAAGGTCAGGTTTCGGGTCTAGGTGGAGGAAACCTGAAAAAAGTATTAAAAAAGCATGGCATCACTCAACAGCTATCCTCCGAAGGCGGACGAACTAGCCGCGGCAGCATGGGACTGATGATGAAGTATGTAGATTTTCTCAATGCATGGAATGCGGAAGAGTCTGTTGACTTCTCTTTGGTTGAAGCTTTTTGGGCAGAACAAGTAAGAGAATATTTCAGGAATCAGCCATTTATTTTGACAGCAGATACTTCAAAAACCATCGGGGCAAACTTGGACGAACTGTTCGACCAAGCTAGAAAACGGCAAAAGCAAAATCCGGGAACACAATATCTTGGAACAGTGTTGCAACATCTGGTGGCAGCGAAACTCAGTCTCGTTATGCCAGATGGATCGTTTGAGATACACGGTGCCTCAGTTGCGGACGGTCCGACTGATCGGAATGGTGATTTTGTCATTAATAATACCATTATCCATTGTACCACTATGCCGGGTGCGCTGCTTATCGAAAAATGTAAGGATAATTTACGCGGCGGTTGCCACCCTGTCATTATCACCATCTTTGAGCGTGTACAAACGGCCCTGAATCTGGCAGAGGATGCTAACCTCGCTGGCCGAGTTGAAGTATGGGATGTTCAGCAGTTTTTATCGGCCAATGTGTACGAACATAGCCTGTTTGATGAGGGAAAACGTAATTCAACGCTTTCCAGCATTATTGATCGGTACAATGAGATCGTTTCGGTAGCTGAAACGGATCCGAGCCTGCGTATTGCGTTCGAGGCAAGGTGACTATTTTGGCAGATGTTTTTGATGCTGATAAACGTTCAGATATTATGCGACGTGTCAAGTCCAAGAAAAACAAATCTACGGAACTTCGTCTAATTGAGATTTTTAAGCAAAACGGTATTACAGGGTGGCGGCGCAACTATCCGGTCAAGGGTCATCCTGACTTTGTATTTCTGGATAAGAAAATTGCAGTATTTGTGGATGGATGTTTTTGGCACGGGCACGATTGTCGTAATACTCGCCCCGCAGATAACGAAGAATATTGGCGGAAGAAGCGAAAACGAAATATAAAACACGACCAAGAGGTAACATCTATGTTTGAAGCACGAGGATGGACGGTACTGCGGATTTGGGAGTGTGAACTAAAGCAATCGAATAGGCAACTTCTAATTGAAAAGATTAGAGAAGCGCATCTTACAAAGTAGATGCTTTAGAGATTTTGAGGTAATGCTAGGAGAGAAGGGCAATGCCAATAGAGGTGTATTCTTTTTTCTCTGGAGTGGGGTTCTTGGATCTGGGATTCGAGGATGCTGGATTTAATATAGTTTTTGTCAATGAATGCAACGAGCGTTTTCTAGATGCATATCAATACGCTAGAAGAAATCGCAATCATATTCCGAGATACGGATACAGTTGTGATGATGCTCGCTCGTATTTATCAGATGAGAAGTGGAACGAAGCATTTCCAGAGTATAATAACCGCGAAAATAACTTAATTGGTTTTATTGGTGGACCTCCATGCCCTGATTTTTCAGTGGCTGGGCAAAATAAAGGTATAACCGGCAGCAACGGACAGTTAACATCAGTTTATGCTAATTTGATTATTAAACGTCAGCCAGATTTTTTTGTACTAGAAAATGTTAAGGGATTATATCAAACAAAGAAGCATCGGCAATTCTATGATAAGTTAAAAAGAAAACTATATAGAGCGGGCTTTTCCCTTTTTGACTCTGTAGAAAATGCGCTTGAATATGGGGTGCCTCAATACCGGGACAGATTAATCCTAATAGGTTTAAATAGAGCAACATTTGGCCGTGGCATTAAATATTCCATTGGCAGCAATCGCATATATATGCTCAACGAAATTATGGCAAAAAAATGGCCCACAACAACCGCTTTTGTCGAAAATGGAAACTTAGAAATGCCTGACGGCATAATTAGAAAATTGACCGTACAACATTGGTTCGAACAAAATCATGTGACCGAACATCCAAATGGTAACGACACTTTTAAGATAAAAAACATAAGTAAATTTAATGCTATACCAGAAGGGGCAACCGCAGGAAAGTCATTTAAACGGCTTCATCGGTGGAGGTATTCGCCGACGGCTGCTTATGGAAACAATGAGGTTCATTTGCATCCATACCTGCCCAGGAGAATTAGTGTTGCAGAAGCGTTAGCAATTCAATCTCTCCCAGCTTGGTTTGAACTTCCCGGGAATATTCCATTGTCATCAAAATTCAAAATGGTTGGAAATGGTGTGCCATATTTATTGTCACTTGGGATTGCTACAGAACTTTTTGAATGGATTGATCAATTTTATACCGAATAGATGCTATCTGTTATAAGGAGGATCACATATGGCAAAGTATTATGAGATGCAAGACGAAGAGAGATCCGTTGCGTTGTATGATATTAGTGTAATACCTAATGATTTCAATGTAATGACTATCAATAGTCTTATTGAGTCTGGTATCATTTCAATGCCAGTATTTCAACGTAATTATGTGTGGGACCGTAAGCGTGCTTCTCGCTTCATCGAATCACTAATTCTTGGATTACCTGTACCTCAAATCTTTTTATATCAGAAAGAGCGCAACCAATATAGTGTTATTGACGGACAACAGAGGCTCATGACAATATACTTTTTCGTGAAACAAAGATTCCCACGAAGCGGGAAAAGAACTTTCTTGAGGAAGGTATTTGATGAGCACGGCAACATACCAGACAACATTTTATCCGACAATCAATTCTTTCAGGATTTTAAGCTTCAGTTTGCTAAACAAGAGAATGGAGCTCCGCATCCATTAAATAACAAAAAATATTGCACATTGGATGCTTCATACCGCAGTTCTTTCGATCTTATGCCTATTCGTTGTATGTCTATACGACAAAACAAGCCCGAAGATAACAGCTCTATTTATGAAATTTTTAGCCGATTAAATACCGGAGGCTTGAATCTTTCTCCACAGGAAATCAGAGGATGTCTCTATAGTTCGCCTTTCTATAATATGCTGTATTCTCTAAATTCCGACGAGAGGTGGCGACAGCTCGTCGGGAAAAAAGAGGAAGATGATAAATTTAGGGATGTAGAAGTATTGCTTCGCTCTTTTGCCCTACTGCATGATGAAAAAGGTTATTCTGGCTCTATGGTACAATTTCTAAACCGTTTTTCTAAAGCGGCTCAAAAGTTTACCCCTGAAAAAATAGATGAATATAAAAAGCTGTTTTTAGATTTTTTGTCAGCATGCAATGAAATAGATCACCGTGAGTTCTTGACTAAAACCGGCAGTTTTAATGTCTCATTGTTCGATTCTGTTTTTGTAGCGGTTTCTGAGAAAATACGTTCAGAGGGGTTAGAACGTGCAAAGGTATGCGCAGCAGCATTTGATGCGCTCAAGAATGATGAAAACTTTAAAAATGCGATTACTCATAGCACATCTCATGTTGAGAGCGTAAAAACGCGCCTGAGATTGGCACGTATGCATCTATACAATCCCACAAGCGAAGAGGCGTGATATGGAAAACAATCACATCGAACAGCAGTACAGAGACTCGAAAGATCTCTGTAATTATCTGATGGGTAAAGGAGAGATTTCCTTTGCCACGTACATAGATAACACATACAAAAAGATACTGGTTCTCTCTGCTGCAAGTTTTTTTGAGAGCACAATTTCAAAGTTAATATCGGAGTATGCAAACAAAGTAAGCGGAACGGACAAAAGAATTGTTTCTCTCATAGAGCAAAAAGTTGTTGAACGGCAGTATCATACCCTATTTGATTGGAACGCAAATAATACCAACGCTTTTTTCAAATTGTTCGGAGATGAAACAAAAAATAAAGTTCGCAGTCAAATAAATGCGGACGATCAGCTAAAACGTGCGGAGAAGGATTTCATAGAACTTGGACGTCAGCGGAATTTACTCGTACATAAAAACTTCGCAGAGTATGATGTCAACATAACAGTTGATGAAATATACAGCAAATATAAATCTGCATGTAATTTCATTACGTACCTGTTCTCTGTTCTCGATCCATCTTTTTTGAAAAATTGATAAAACACAGCTTGACGCAGGACATGGTGTCATTGTAACATTGTAAATCAGCCAGTCGATCTCCGTCTGCGTGGGGGCAGTGGGGGGAAATCTCATTGTCTACCCCTGGGGTGTAGATGCTAATTTGGCTATCATCCGTATATTTGATCTCTACGCTGGCGGTGTCGATATTGAATCGGCAGGAAAGTAATTTCTTCATTGTCAGGACTCCTTTGTAACTTAAGTATAGTTCTGCTAGCGAATACATTCCGTCTATCACAATAGTTTACAACAGAACCAGCCAGGCAGATGCCTGGCTGGGAGGTGGTGGGTAATCTGTTGTTGTCCGCAGCCCTGGGACGCTGTGGACAAGGAGCAGGTAGGCAGCAAATCCGTTTTTCGTGGTGCGGTCAGAAATGCGTGTTTTGGAACAATAGGGCGAGAAAAACGCCAATATGAAAGAAAAACTGGATGAAAAGCGCAAAATCAGCCAGCTTTCCTGATTGCAGCATGTAGCCCTTGAAGTTCAGCAAGCGCTGATTTACCCCGAAAATCGAATCAAAACAGCTCAAAACCCCGGAAAATCACGATTTTCCGGGGTTTTCCTGTATAAATCAGTTTGATATATTTTGGCCGATTTTGACCGGATGAGACGTGTTTTGACCCGGTTTTTTTGAGTTAAAGATGGGGCAACCGGCCTTTTCTGACCCCGTTTTGATTAAAAAATGGGGCAGCTTTTTCCCGTTTTGGCGGCTCAAAAAATGGAGTTTAGAATTGCTTTTGTATGTTGCCCATCTCTCAAAACAGTGGTACAGATTCTTTGATGGCTTTCTCTGAATTTGTCCTGATTTGGCCAAATCAAATCATGTTTATAAATAATGCGATAGAGCGCATCTGCCACCCCTGTCATTGGGGGAAGTCCTTCGGGAAGGTGGATACGCTTTTTTCATGTTCATTTTCGCATAGCGACTGGAGGTGAGTGATCTGAACGAAAACACGTTGGAACCTGGCACATCGGGTGTCGATGAGAAGCCAAAGGTGGAGCAATCCTACGACTGCAAGGGATGCGCCTATGGATGGGATTTTCCCTGCATCGGTTGGTGTACCGTCGAGGTCATGTCCGTTGTGTCCAACAAGAGAGCAGCCACAGCAATCGCTGCTGCACAGACTGGAGGAATGTGAAGATGATGGAAAATCGCAATTACACCCAGGACGGCTATTCGCTGGGTGGCGAAGCCGCAGTCTGGTACGACAAAAACCGGGACGGGAAGTTCCCGGACTGCCGGTTCTGCCGGTATCACATCTACGGGAGCCGGGGCGTCCGGTGCCGCTACAAGCGCTGCCCCTACCGCAAGCACAACCGCCGCAAAGGAGAGAAATAAAAATGCCAGTATTTCGCGTTGAGAAAAACACCAACTATACGACCATGAGCAACTACCATCTGCAAGACAGGAATCTTTCCCTGAAGGCAAAAGGATTGCTGTCACAGTTCCTGAGCTTGCCAGACTCCTGGCACTACAACGTCAAGGGCCTGGTCAAACTCAACCGAGACGGCAAAGCGGCTATTGAGTCGGCTTTGAAGGAGTTGGAGCAGCACGGGTATGTCCGGCGCAGACAGCTCCGGGATGAAACAGGCCATATGTCCCATGTAGAATATACCATCTTTGAGGTGCCGCAAGGGACACCTTCAACACCGTTTACCGATTTTCCGGCAACGGGAAAACCGGCGGCGGGGAATCCGGTCACGGGAAACCCGATGACGGAAAACCAGCAACTATTAAATACCAATAGATCAAGTAAAAAAGGATTAAAGACCAAGGGAATAAATAACGTAAGGGAGAAAGAGCCTCACCACCAACACGGGCAGTATCGCAATGTGCTTTTGTCAGAGGCTGAGTTTCAGGCCCTTCAAGCTGAGTTCCCCTTGGATTACCAGCAACGCATTGAGCGCCTGTCAGAGTATATCGCCTCGACTGGCAAGACCTACAAGAGTCACCTGGCCACCATTCGGAGCTGGGCGCGGCGGGACAAGCAGAAACGCCCCGAAAAGTCAACGTACAGCCACGAAAATTACACGTTTGAAGGCGGTGACAGCTTATGACCGATTGTGTGGACATGGAACTGGATGATAAAGCCTTCCTGCGGGAATTGGCGAAGATGAACCGGCGCAGCCAGATTCGCAGCTTGAAAACCAGCGGCATCCAGGAGCCAGCGCTGGCCAACTGGACGTTTGCCAGTGCGGAAAACAGCCCCAGCATTCAGATGGCGCGGCGCTATGTGGATAACTGGCCGCAGATGAAGGAAAATAACCTGGGACTGCTACTCTGGGGCGACGTGGGGACCGGAAAATCCTTCACCGCCGCCTGCATTGCCAACGCACTGCTTGAGACTGGCGTTCCGGTGCTGATGACCAACTTCTCCAAAATCCTGAACAAAATGGGCGGGATGTACTCGGAGCAGCGTTACCGGTACATCGCTTCGCTGGCCGAGTACGAGCTGCTGATTATTGACGACTTGGGCATCGAGCGCAGCACGGATTACGCGATGGAGCAGGTCTACGCCGTCGTGGACGAACGGTACAAATCCAACAAGCCGTTGATCGTCACGACCAACCTGACCATCAGCCAAATTCGCAACGCTTCGGATGTGGCTCACGCCCGCGTTTATAGCCGGGTGCTGGAACTGTGTACCCCGGTGCAGGTGCGGGGAACAGACCGGCGAACAGCCATCGGGCGGGACAAGCAGGCGATGGTCAAAGAACTGCTCTTTGGACTTTAAGGGGGTGATTCCGATGTGGTGAGAAAGAGTTGCCCTGAAATTCAAAAAGAAATGGAGGTGAAAAATGTTGTCAAATGTTGCTGAAAACAGCACAGAAACCAACGATGCACCCGCCAGAGAGCAGATTCAGCAAATCCCCATTGCCGACCTGCACCCCTTCGAGGGCCATCCCTTCCGGGTGGTGGACGACGAGGCTATGACCCGCACGGTGGAGAGCATTTCCCAGTTCGGGGTGATTTCCCCTCTGCTGGCCCGGCCTGACCCGGACGGCGGCTATGAGATCATTTCAGGCCACCGGCGCTGTCATGCGGCGGAGCTGGTGGGGCTGCAAACCCTGCCGGTTATCGTCCGAGAGATGGATGATGATGAAGCGATCATCGCAATGGTGGATGCCGTGCGCCCGTAAGTCGCGTGGGTTGGGCACTCACACGACGCGGGTCATTATTGATTTTGTTTTGAGAAAACAATAGGTAAAGTTATTACGTGCAAAAGCACAAGCCTATCGCCGACAACTAACCTCGCGTGGAAACACAACGGGGGACAACAGCACGTAAAATGTACCCAAGAAAGTGGACACAAGAGTTTGTGTAAGAATCAAGACGTCC